>DHUT01000037.1 GCA_002409285.1 Firmicutes bacterium UBA5227
TTTACTTTCACCAAGAACAAAGATTTCAGCAATCATTAAAAATGCAACACCTACTTTGGTACTTCAAACATTAAATACTATTTTTGAAAAAAGCTACATCTCCATTGGTTTATTACCAACAAAAATGTAGCTTATAACTTGACGGAGAATGCGGGATTCGAACCCGCGTTACAGTTTCCCGTAAACACGCTTTCCAGGCGTGCTCCTTCAACCACTCGGACAACTCTCCGTAATGCTTTACAGCAAAATTTATTATAACCTGAAAGGTTGGTTTGTGTCAATGGTTTTTTGCAGTAAATGTAAGTATAAACGATAACAATGTTGCCATTCACAGTTAAAAATTTTATTACTGAAATATGAGGGCACCAGTTCGATGTCATTCCGAATGCAAAGCATGAAGAATCTCCCGAACAGGAATGTAATCTTTCTAATTTCATTTTTTGCAATTTGTTCTTTGAAAAAATTTGATTTCGTGGTAAAATGAAGGTAATAGTTAATTGTTATTATTTATTCTTTCATAATTTTCTTGAAAGGGATGATACCATGTCAGATTCTCAGATTACCAAAAAGGCTTTGGCAGAATCCATGAAAAAATTAATGGAGGAACGCCCCATGCAAAAAATTAATATCAGTGACATAGTTGAGGGCTGCAACATGAACAGGCAAAGCTTTTACTATCACTTTAAGGACAAGTACGACCTGGTGAACTGGATTTACAATACTGAGTTCATAGTTACCATTAAAGATTTGTCTATTCCGTCATGGGAACTTTTAGAAAAAATCTGTAATTATTTTTATGTAAATAAATCATTTTATAGAAATGCTTTTCAGGTTACGGGACAAAACTCATTTTCAGAATATTTCATTGAAGTATTACATCCAATCTTAACAGTACAATTGAACGATGTATTTAAAAACAACAAGAATGTGGACTTTTACGCCACATTCTTTGCAGATGCCATAAGAGTATCTATTTCAAGATGGTTAATGGAGGGAGCCGAAATTCCTCCGGATGAATTTGTACAACTGTTAAAAAATGCGGTTGAGGGCGTAACCAAAACATTTTTGGAAAACGGTTAGATATATTTTACTTTCGGCATAGTATCTTCTAAGATTTCTTCAAGGGAAGTACTTCGTATGTTGTGCTTTGTTTTGTTTGCGGTATCTGATACACATACCTGACCATCACTGTTAATGCTTAAGAAGCACTGCTCTTCAGAAATGATTTTGTCAACACGGGCATGGTCTCCGTAAAAATCAATAAACAGCACAGGAGAATTTGTTTTTATCCTTGTACTCAAAATGTATTCACTGATATTTTGAGCAACATGTTCACTGCAGTCCGTTTGTTTCACAAATACTGCAAAATTTAAATTCATTGATACTAAATTAGATGATGCCGTACCATTTGTAATATTTATTACATCGCTGTCATCATAGCAATAATACCCTCCGTAAAGACATTTATATTTTCTCAATATATTTAATTTTTTTGTTATATCTTTGTCTTGAATTTCAAAATTATCAATCAAGATCAGCGTACATACGTTGGGGTTATTGCTTATTTTTTTAACCATTTCTTCATCTATGATGTCCTGATCTGCAAATAGTATAAAGGCACAGTCATTATACTCATCAAAGGCATCAAACAAAATATTCCACATATCTTTTTTCCCCAGCATAATCATATAACTGTATATTCCAATATTCTTACCGGAATTTATAATATTTAAAATTTCCTCTTCTGTAAGGTTATTGTCACTATTTTCTTCAAAGTTAAATGCTATGGACCATGGTATGTTGTATCCATGTTTTTTTTCATGTTCCCGTATTATATTGGCACCATAGGTAAGACTGTTGTATCCCATGTTTATGCCGAATACGGTCAAATTATCATGCTTTGTGTTTTTTACCAAATCTTCTATAATTTCATAGTAGTAACTGTCTTCGTTGTTCAATATTTCATGAGCCAAATCAAAGAAAACCTTTTGAAATCGCCCTGAAGCAAAATATTCTCCTAAATCAAGCAGGTTTCTTACTCCGCGCTTAGGATTATCTTCAATATAACGTATTCCGTTTTCAACAGCCATCTTAACTATCGTTTGAACCATTTTGTTTTCCATCTTTGAATCTCCATTTTATAATATCTTTGTATATAATATTATATTTTACTAATTCTAACTATAGACAAATTTTAATAATGTCTAAAAATATGACAGTTTTGATAAATGTCTAAATTTAAGACATATAAATATATTGTCTAATGTAAGCTTGGTTCTAAGATAATATAATTATTACAGGTGAATTAAGAAAAAGGTGTACTGTTCACAGTTAAAATATAAAAATTTATTTTTGGTTATTTCTTTTTGTCGAGAAAAGCATAAATGATAAACATTACCCGAATTTAAGGTAATGGTTAAGTAGCCTTTGCTACATATAGATTAGCTGTGAAAAGTAAAAAGTAATAATAATGGGAGGATATATATGAGTGAAAAAACTATTATTGAAAGTATGCAGTCTTACGGTTTAAAAAAGGTCATTGAATATTTAGATTCTGACCCTGACAATAATATTCCAAAAATAATAGATTGGGTTGAGAGATTTGACAGGGACGGAGTTGTAAGCAGGCAAATGGGCACAGTTAAAGAGGTACTTGGTAATACGGACAGCAACTGGTATAAGTTGGTCAAAAGCCTTTACACAGATATTGATCCTGATGTAAGAAAAAAGCTTTTTGAAAACTTTTTAATAAATGCCACAATAATCGGAGGAAAACGTCAAAACAAATCAAGGGAAGAAAACAACTGTAACATCCCCTGGGCAATTCTAATGGACCCGACATCGGCATGTAACTTGCATTGTACCGGCTGTTGGGCAGCTGAATATGGTAACAAAATGAATATGGATTTTGATACTCTTGACAGCATTATAACTCAAGGTAAAAAATTGGGAACTTACATGTATATTTACTCCGGTGGAGAACCTTTAGTAAGAAAGGATGATATCATCAAGCTTTGCGAAAAGCATGATGACTGTGCATTCCTTGCGTTTACCAACTCCACGTTGATTGATGAAAAATTCGCTGATGATATGCTCCGTGTTAAAAATTTTGTTCCTGCCATAAGTATTGAAGGCTTTGAGGAAGAAACGGATTTCCGAAGAGGTGACGGCACATACAATGCTGTAGTAAGGGCAATGGAGCTATTAAAAAGCAAAAAATTACCTTTCGGAATTTCGTGCTGCTATACAAGTAAAAACACAGATGTAATCGGAAGTGAAAAATATATCGATGATATGATAGCCAAGGGAGCAAAGTTTGCCTGGTTCTTCACCTATATGCCTGTAGGCTCGGGGGCGGTTACTGATCTGCTGGCTACAGCACCACAGCGTGAATACATGTATCACCAGATAAGAGAATTCAGAAAAACAAAACCAATATTTACTATGGATTTCTGGAATGACGGCGAATATGTAAAAGGTTGCATAGCAGGAGGAAGAAACTACCTGCACATTAATGCAAACGGAGATATAGAGCCTTGCGCTTTCATACATTATTCAGATACTAATATCCATGAAAACACTTTGCTTCAGGCGTATAAAAATCCGCTGTTTATGCAGTACAAGGAAAACCAGCCTTTCAATGACAATCATTTAAGGCCTTGTCCGTTGCTGGATAATCCTGGACGTCTTGCCGATATGGTTGAAAAATCAGAAGCAAAATCCACTGATATGGAAAGTCCTGAAGATGTCAGAGAACTTAGCGCCAAATGCTACAATGTGGCCGAAAACTGGGAACCCGTTGCAAATGAATTGTGGGAGGAATCTCATGGCTGCTCGCAGTGTGCAGGCTGCCAGACAAAGTAGTAAATAAAAATTATATTGAAAAAGGGCTGATTTAACAGCCCCTTTTTTATAGTAAATCTTATCTTTCTGTTCCGAAAAAAAACAGTGCAACGCATCCCTGACCCGTGTGAGAACCAATAACCGGTCCGATATAATTAATTATTATTTCTTTAATTTTAAATTTTTCTTTAACCAATTCGGCAAGGTATTCTGCATCCTCCAGACAATCTGCATGACTGATAAACACAGGATTTCCCTCCGGGTTGTCATATGTTTTTTCCATGCGTTCCAGCATTGAAATTAATGATTTTTTTCTTCCTCTCACATTTGAAACAGGAATCAGGAATCCTTCATTATCAACATGCAGCACAGGCTTAACGCTCAAAGCTGTCCCCAGGGTTGCAGTCATGGCGTTTATTCTGCCTCCTCGTTTTAATTGAAACAAATCATCAACCGTAAACCAGTGGCATAAATGCAACCTGTTATTTAGAACCCATTGTTTTGTCTCATCAAGTGTGAATCCTTCACGCATTTTTTGTGCTGCGCAGTAAACTAAAAGTCCCTCCCCCATAGATGCAGATAGTGTGTCAATGCATTCTATCCGAGCGTCCTTATATCCTGCCAAAAGCTCTTCCTTTGCTGTAAGCGAAGACGCATATGTACCGCTAAGCTCTGATGAAAATGCCATGTATAATATATCATTACCTTCATCAAGTATTTGTTCAAAATGCTTTTCAAATGCGCTTGAATTAATCATGGCAGTGTTTGATTTTTCACCCTTTTTTATTCTTTCATAAAACTTGCTTATTCCAAACTCTCTATGGTCGGGGTAATCCATGTAATTTTCATTCTCGAAGCCAAAGGATAAAGGAAGAACCACAATGCCATACTCCTCTATAATGTTGACCGGAAGATCTGCTGTAGAGTCAGTTACTATAACATAATTTTTCATAGTTTTTTCCCTTCTATTGTTAATAATGCTAAATATTAATATAATATTAGCATATCGTAATGCTCATTACAATACAAAATATCCCTACTTTAAAATATTTAATAAATCCTCATTCTATCTGTTCTATATATTCTATCCGATCAAATATTTTGTGTAATGTTTAGTTTTTTATTTTTCGGGTATCACTAATAAATAAAGATAATAATATCAGGAGGAATAAAATGATTAAAATAGCTATTATAGTTGGAAGCACAAGACCAGGAAGAAATGGAGAAGCTGTGGCAAACTGGGTTTATGAGCTGTCAAAGAAAAGAACAGACGCAGAATTCGAATTAGTTGATATAGCTGATTACAATTTACCTCTATATGACGAACCGTATCCGGCAATGATGCATCAATATACTAAAGAACATACACAAAAATGGGCTAAAAAGATAGATGAATTTGACGGCTACATATTTGTAACCCCGGAATACAATTACAACATACCGGGTGCACTGAAAAACGCCATGGATTACTTATATACAGAATGGAACAACAAAGCTGCGGGTTTTGTAAGCTACGGAAGTATGGGTGGTGCACGAGCTGTGGAACATTTGAGAACAGTTGCTTCAGCACTTGCTATGGCTGATGTCAGAGCCCAGGTAATGTTCAGCACATTTACAGATTTTGAAAACATGAATAAATTTAAACCAGACCCAAGGCATGAGGGCGAATTAAATGCAATGCTGAACCAGCTTATATCCTGGAGCACTGCTCTGAAAACCATCAGATAACATGAAGCCGGCTGGTTAATCAGCCGGCTTTATTAGATCCTTCACTACCTCGCTTGCAATAATCAGTCCTGCTGCGGATGGGACAAAGGATACACTTCCGGGTATGGCTCTTCTGTCCGTACATTTTCTTTCGGTACCCGGAGGACACACGCAATTTTTCCTGCAGCTAAATTCTTCATTATCTATGGGAATTAACGGCTGTTCCTTTGAATAAACCACCTTCAGTCTTTTAATGCTGCGTTTTTTTAACTCATGGCGCATTACCTTAGCCAGAGGATCCACTGATGTCTTATAAATATCAGCAACCTCCAGCATTGTAGGATTCAATTTATTTCCTGCTCCCATGCTGCTCATTATTGGCACATTTGCCTCTGTTGCTCTTACTATAAGCTCAAGTTTAGCAGTCACAGTATCAATTGCGTCTACAATGTAATCATACCTTGTCAAATCATATTCATCTGCATTATCGGGTAAATAAAAAGCCGCATTGATTTCAACCCTTGCATTAGGGTTTATTTCCAATACCCTTTCTGCCATTACCTCGACCTTTTTTCTGCCTATGGTTTTCCTGGTGGCAATTAACTGTCTGTTTATATTTGTAAGACACACCCTATCATCATCAAACAGGGCAAATCCACCGACTCCACTTCTTACCAATGCTTCAACTACATACGTCCCTACTCCGCCTATTCCAAAGACGGCCACAGTGGAATCACTCAATTTTTCCATTGCTTCACTGCCTAATAAAAGCTGCGTTCTTGAAAATTCGTTTAACATAATTACCTTTCTGAATTTATTTCTATTTCACTATATGCATTTCCTAATCGATTTTATACTAACTCATTCAATGTCATTCTGAAAAGTTTAAATACTTCACCAGTTTTTACACACATCAATCCATTCTTTACTTCCGGATATCCTTTCCAATTCATCTAATGTAAGCTCAATTGCAGAATTACAGCTGCCACAAGCCGGAAACATTGTTTCAAATCTTTTCATCGAAATATCCAGATATACAGTTACATCATCAGGAAGCGCAAAAGGGCAGACCCCTCCTACAGCATGCCCTGTAAAATTAACCGTATCTTCCGAAGCAAGCATTTTTGCTTTAAAGCCAAACTTTTCCTTATATTTCTTGTTATCTATTTTAGCATCTCCCGCCACTACAATTATCATTGCGCCTTCCCCATTGTAAAACGACAGGGACTTTGCTATCCTTGCTTCTTCCGTACTAAGCGTTCTTGCCGCCAGCTCCACGGTAGCCGTAGATTCTTCCATTTCAAGAATGTCTTTATCTTTTCCAAACTGCTTCAAATGCTCTCTTACTTTTTCTACAGACATGTTGCCTCCTTAATTTCAATAATGAATCTAATTTTACGGTGAAATGTAATAAAACTTTCCTGCGATCAGAGGGAATATTTATGCTTCTTCAATAATATTATTTATTTGGTCTTCTAATTGCCTAATCATAAATTCTTCTGTTACTTTTTCTTCATAAAGTTTGGACATGGCTTTATCTATCTGATTTTTTGTATTTTTCACAGCATCCAGTGACTTTCCTATTTCAGATTGAACAACCCAGTCAAATATTAAACCGTCATAAAAATAATCTGAGAAGGTATCAAATGTTCCAACTGCTATTTCTGTTCCAGTAATCATTTTAATATCAGACATTTCCCTTTTAAGCTTTCCAAGAGTTCTTGAAGCCTCTTCTGCATAACGTCCGGCTTCATCAACATGTCCATACTTCACATCATCTGATAATCCCCAGCCATCTGCACTTTCAAGCTCTTTAATCGTATTTTCAACTGCTTCAAGAGCTTCTTCTCCGGCTGTTATAGCCTCGTCAATCTCAAGTATATTGACTTTCATGCCTTCTTTTCTGTTAATAAGCTGCTTCAGTTCCTCACTTGCTACTCTGTCCTCATGCTGAATTACTTTTAGTTTCTTGTTCAAAAGATCCTCATATTCAGTCTCACAGACTTCAGTCTGATTGAGTTCGTCAACAATTTTTTTAGATTCAACCGCAAGAAATTTAACATTATTTTTGCATTGATTATATTTAAGTCTTGCCTTTAAAAGTTCCTGTTTTTCCTTATTAAGCCTTTCTTCTTTTGTTCCTAATATGGTATAAAATAATGAAGTTATATTTGATGATTTTAGTTTTAAAACATCCTCGTTTTCTTTTTGAAGCTCCTCAGATAATTTATTTAAAAGCAGCTTTTCTCTTATCATATCCTGCTCTGTTTCCTTTAAAAGCACCTCTAACTTGCTCTTTTTTTGCATGCATTTTTTTGCATGGCTTATTTTTTCATTATAATCATTTTGCATATTAGTATCTCCTTTAGCTTAGCTGCGATGTACAATATATAAAAGGTTATTTAACTTAATTTCACGACTACATCCTGTAATTTTTTAAATTATATCACATATGCTATCATGGTTCAAACAGTTTTTAGATTGTAAAATCAGGAATACGTTAGTAATTTTTTAATTATTTTTATTGAATTACCTGTTTTATTAATGTATAATATTATTAACAAATTTTTAAGGAGGATTATAATGGCTATAACTAAAGATATGGTTATTCGTGAAATTATACAGACCAGAGAAGATGCCGCAGAAATTTTAATGGCACACGGCATGGGATGCGTAGGATGCCCCGGTTCTCAGATGGAAACACTGGAAGAAGCCGCAGCAGTTCACGGAATGAATTTGGATCACCTGTTAGAAGCACTGAATAAATAGTTCAGGACGACTGTGTTTAAATAAAAGCCGGCATTATTTCAGCTAAGACGATATTTTTTGTGTTACCCTTACGAAGTGTTACTTCAAGTGGATCACTTAAAAATCGATTTATCAAGGCTGAAATACGCCGGCTTTCTATTTTAAAAGCATATGCTTATAAACATATTGTTAGCATTTTTTGAAAAAATAATATGCAAACATTTTAGTTAATTTAGTTAAAAATGCTAATTGACTTATAACTAAATTTTTTTTTTACAGCAATTCTTCAAGTTTACTTCTGTTGAATCCAACAACTGCCTCATCATCAACAAAGATTACAGGAACGCCCATGTATCCCATTGCCAAAAGCTCTTTTTTAGCTTCAGCATCTGATGATACGTTTTTTTCCTCATATTCATATCCTTTTTCCTTTAAATACTCCTTTGCTGCAGTGCAATTAGCGCAAGTTGAGCTGGAATATATCTTTATTTTTTTCATAACTTTCCTCCTAAGTTTGTATACCTCTTTAGTAATTAAAACATACCGATCCTATGTTGCAAACAAATATTTGTCCGTATTTTAAAATCACAGTATAGATTCATCATAATTAATCTATCTTCTTCAATAAATTTTAACATAATTTATAATAAAATGCCATAAATATTTGCCTTAATTATTTCACAAATAATTTTCAAAGGAATAAAATACATTATGCAGTTCGGCAAATCATGAAAGGAATGGTATAATGAAAGAATGTAATATTTCCATAAATGCCCCTGAAAAAATATTGAAAGGAGCAGGCGTTCCAAATACATCGTTTATTCCGGCTTACATATATAAGCTCCATATAGAGCTTAAAAATAACAGTGAAGAAATAAAGCTTTGTTCCTTCAGTTCCACTTTAGGTAATGGAATATGCTATTTAAACAACATGGAATTTTCGGGACCAGACAGAAAACTGATGGAAAAAGTCAATGTAGTACAGCCAACAGCCGAAATAGGCAACAACAACATTATTGTTTTTGCCAACAATATAAGTTTATCTCCTTACTCAGTTAATATTATTACCATGGACATTGCTCTTTATGATAAATTAACCGTAAAAAGTACAGTAAATATTGGAGATAAAATACCTCATAAAAGTAAAATCCATTTTTATGGACACTTAATCTGCGAGGACTCTGTGGATTCGTGCAATGCCACATCTTATGCGCAGGATTATGATTTAGTCGTAAAATGTGATAATAAAAAAATCAAAAATGGTGAAACAACTAAATTTTACCTGCATTGCAACGCAGGTCAGTACGACATGGTTAGAAGCGTCTATGTGAGAAGCATACTTGATGAAGGTCTTGAGTTTGTCGGCGACTCAAGCAACCTGCAGCCAAGAAATGTATATCCCTTCAACGGAAAAACTATCTTGAAGTGGGATGTGGGAAGTCTCCAGCCGGCAGAATCAAGAAGATTAGGGTACATGGTCAGGGCTAAAGACAGTGTAACATCAGGACGTATATTAAAAAACAAGCTTAATTCGAACTGCATTAATAATTCTGAGTACACTCAGTGTCCTTTAAGCTATAATTATAATCTAATTGTTGAATAAAAACAGGGTGCATCCCTGTTTTTATAAATTAATCATATGATTTTGTTATAGTAATCATTGTCAAGCATCATTGACGATATTTTGAATTTTTGCTTAACCTTTTTACTTATTGCTTCTATATATGCTCCGTCCGGAGAATGGCTTGTTCTTGATATTATCTCTCCAGTTCTTGAATTAAAGAATGCTTTATCCGTTATCCAGCTTCTGTCCTTAAAAATAACCAACGGCTCTGAATCTGAAAGAATATCAGTTCCCGCCAAAAGCCTTGAATCATATTCCAAGCCCATCAGATTTGATAAAGTAGGAAGAATGTCAAGACTTGAACTTGTCTTATTTATCTCCACAGGTTTCATGCCTTTCGCCCACAAAAGGAAAACACCCTTGTAAAGTTCAAACTGAGAAGTTACTTTGTGTCCTGAAAGTTCACTTATTTCCTCCTGAGTTAACCCATATGGGTAATGATCTGGACTTATGGCAATCAGAGTATCCTCGGCAATCCCGGTTTTCTCCAGCTCTCGAATTATATTTTCTATTGCTCTGTCAAGCTCAATGTTACATGACAAATACGCCTTTATGCTGTCTGAATAATTCAAATTGTCCACCAGGGATTTGTTTTTCATTGCAATATAATTTCCTGTAAAATTATATTGCAGATGACCGCTTACGGTCATGTAGTATACATGGAATGGCTGTTTGTCAATATATTCACCTATGGTATTTTCAATCATTTCAATATCTGATTCAGGCCATGTTTCTTTTACACTCAGCCCGTTTCCAAGTCCTTTGTATTTATAGCCCATGTTTGGATGAGATTTGTCTCTGAAATAATAATCATAATAGTTGTTGTGATATGCGCAGGTTTCATATCCGATATTTTTCAACTGATTACCCATACAATAGGGAAGATAATTTCCCGATGATTTGTAAAAACTCCAGATTCCTTCCTTTGGTAGCAAACCGGTACATGCCACATATTCTCCGTCAGAGGTACTGACACCCCAAAGAGGTGTATAAAAATCATTAAACTTAAACCCTCCTTCGTACATTCTGTAAAGTGTAGGCGTCAATTCACTGTCTATAGCATAGGGTGAAAAGCTTTCTGCAGTAATCATAATTAAATTTTTACCCTTGAACATTCCGGTATATTTGTTTTTCTTTGTAGGCTTTTCATTCAAAAAGTATTTATGCATTGATATAATATTCTCATTTTTTTCTCTTTTACTCAATTCTTCAAAGGGAATATCAATTTTATTATATTGAGTATTTTCCATTTCTGCATTACCAGTTTTTTTATCAGAGTTTACATTATAATCATTAGCCGGTTCATTAATTTTTATAGGCTTTTGCATTTTTACAGGAACTCTGTTTTTTAATATATTTTTTACATCAAGTCTTCCCGTTGTCAATAATCCAAACATATCCGTAGATTCTTCAACCAAAAAGGATTCCCAGTATAAATATGAAGGACTGAGCATCCCTTTGTTTTGGGATGAAATTAGAAAAGTGATTGCAAGCTGTATAATAAAAGCAGAAAAAGCAAAACTTAAAGAGTGGTTATTATATACAACCGGAATTTTGATTTTATTTAATAAAATAAAACTGAAAATTGCAGGCAGCAATATAAATATGAGCCATTTGATGTTGCGTTTAATGGTATCTGCCAACACATCTATAAATTGAGTTGCTTTTCCCGCCCCAACAAAAAAGTATACTGATGCAAAGGTTGAAAAAAGTTTGTAATATAACAGCTGTGCACCGTAATAAAATGTCAGGCATAAAATCAATATTATAAATATAATTTCGTTAGTCCTTTCCGAAAAGCTTGAAGTCAACAAATAGAAAATTATTCCCACAGGAATAGAAAATAAAGACATAAAAACATATCCTTTATTAAACATCTTGTGGAAAGTAGCCGCTTTCAAAATAGTTTCAAAATAAATAATCAGCAAAACAAAAAATAAAATATCTAATAAATCAGTTTTCATAGTAATTCTTTTTCCTTATAAAGCAACAGCAAGGCTACTTAATAGCCCTGCCTTCAGATGAGTTGCATAAAATTCTCTCTTAAGCTGTAATAATTATACTACATTTATCAGTTTTTCACCATTGTAAAAATTGTTAATATTTTGTTCAACAAGCTTTTTCCATCTTTCCTTGTTATTTTTAACAAGTGCAGATGCATGAGGAGTCAGATAAGCATTATCAAGTTCCCAAAGCTCATCATCCGATGGAAGAGGTTCAACCTCAAAAACATCTAACCCTGCATAGCTGATCCAGTTGTTTTTTAGTGCTTCCGTCAGATCCTCCTGATTAATAATACCCCCTCTGGCAATATTAATTATAGAGGCATCTTTTTTCATGAGCTTCAAGTTATCCCTGTTAATCAAATGATAAGTGGAGTTATTCAAATCTGCTGTAATAACCACATAGTCACTTACAGACAATACATGCTCAAGTCCATCTTTACCCGAATATATTTCATCAAAGTATGGAATTGTCATAACAGGGGTTCTTTTATATCCAAGTATTTTCACACCAAATGACCTGAGTCTTTCGGCGATTTCCGTAGCAATTGATCCTGTTCCAATAATACCGATTGTCTGACCCTTAAGTTCTGTTCGTTTCAAGTTCCTGTCCCAGGTGTGGGTTCTTTTATTTTCCAGATACTTAAATGCATTTGTATTGTGCATCAATATTTTACATACCACATCCTCTGCTATTGGTATTGAGAAAATGTCCTTTGAATTTGTCAGTGTTATTCCTCTTTTTCTGATATAATCAGCATCAATCATATCATATCCTGCACTGGGAAGCTGAATCCACCTGAGCTTTGGAAATTTCTCCAAAATTTCCGGTTTCATGGCTTCTGTATGTCCGATAATAGCATCGGCATCCGGACACTGCTCATGTTCTGTAAAAAATTCAATTTCAGGGAACTTATCAGTCATTGAATCATAAAGATTTTTGTCTATTATTATTTTCATATTCTTCTCCTTTCTGACGGCTTGGCATCCTGCACCAATACATTATGCCGCACCATATAGATTAGCTTATGCAGTATGCCACTATGCTATAATCTGACGGTATCTCATAGTCATTTTCTGTTCTGCCAAATTTCCAGTCCATATTGAACAATGTGCTGTCAACAATAAGTTCATAGTAAAGCATTACTATACCTGTATCAATTTTTTCTTCATATTCATTTATATTTTCATCTTTTCTCAAAGCAAGAACCACTGTTCCGTCATCATATATGAATCTCCATGGCTGCCTGTTCTTTGTAGACGGTGCCAGCCTTGCATAAAAAAATGCTTCCAGCAGACCCAGTCTTGCCAGTTCATCCGGATCTGCATTTTCACCCCATTTTTTCATATAAACCACATCACTGATTCCAAGTCTTTCGGAAACATTATCTTCAACTATATTCACAACGGCTTTAGACGGATTATATTCAGTTTTATTTTCATATAAAACCTTATTCTTATTGTCATCAAAGCCAAAAGATATTAGTGCTGTTAACTTCTTATCTGATTTAATATTCATTTTTTCTTTAATTAATTCCCCGTCATTTATTGTAATCCAACAGGAACCAACTCCCATCTCATAGGCCTTAAGCCTGATGTCCTCCACTGCATAACCTGTGTTTTCAATATAATGCTCTTTTTCTTCAGACAAAAATATCAAATAATGAGGAGCATCCAGCATTATGTCATTGTATCCGGCAATGTTTTTCAGCCTGTCATAAACTTCATCCCTATTTTTTATCATTGCTTCTATTTTAATATCCTTAACTAACCTTTTACTCTTTTCCGAATAATCCTCCAACTTTTTTATAATATCCTCGTTTAAGGCATCCTTTTTATAATTTCTTACAGATTTCATTCTCGAAATTAGATCTTTGTATTCCATAGTTTCCTCCCAGTATTATTATATACTATTCATACCCACTTTTCAGATTTTTTAACACTGTTTAATATGCATTTGAACTTATAGCTAATTATCTTACTTAATTAACCCTAAGTATAATTCTATAACATTTAACTAAAATGCTATAACTATTCCTCCGTCATCAGCATAAACCGTGCTTAAGCCCGATGATTCAAATATTTTAATATCCTTGAAAGGATATCGCGCTTTTATTTCATCACGGAGATTTTCTGCCTTTTCAAGGCAATTAACATGAGTAATACCCAAAATTGTATTTTCAAAATCAATATTATATTCTTCAATCATATCAACAAGTCTTGTAAAGGCTCTTTTCTTTCCTCTTACCTGTTCCTTCAGTACAATATTACCTTTTCCATCCTCGCCCATAATGGGAACAATGTGCATAATATTTGCAAGTATAGCCTTAAAATTTGTAATTCTTCCGTTTTTAGCCAGGTTATCCAGAGAATCAAGTATAAAAAATGTCCTGAGTTTTGATATATATTTATTTGTCTGCTCAATTACTTCTGAGGCATTTAGATTGTCTTCAATCAGTTGTTTAACCTTCATTGCCACCAATGTTTCACCTGCGCTTGCAGTCTTGGTGTCAAAGACGTGGACGAAGCTTCCGGGAAACTTTTCTTTAAATGATCCCATTGCTACCATAGCACTATTATAGGATCCGCTAAGTTGGCTGGAAATTGTAACAATAAAATTATTCGCTTCTGCCATAAGCTTGTTTATAAACTCTTCTGGAGCAGCGCACGCCGACTTAATCTGTTGTTTGGTACTTTTCATACTTTCTATAAGGCTATTAATATCTAAATTTTCATCTATAATTTCTTCATCTTCAATAAGTATTTTAAACGGAATTCTTGGAATACCTTTCGTTTCCGGTGAAAAGTCCGTACAGCTGTCAACCAATAAATTATTTTCCATAGAACATCTCCTAAAGTTATATTATTTCAATTATATCAAATATTAACTTATGATACAAATCAAATTTTACTTTCTTTTAATAATTCCAGTTTCTTTTCTCTGCGCATATTTTTTATCTGTGCTTCTCTTTTCATAGCATCAGTCTTATTATCAAATTCCTCAAAATACTTTAACGTAACCGGAGTCCTTCCTCTGGTATATTTCGCACCCTTTTTATCGTTATGTGCCTTTATTCTTTTTTTTAGATTGTTAGTATAACCTGTGTACAATGAACCATCACTGCATTCAATTATGTATATATAGTGCATACCTTCACCTTATCTTGTTTTGATAATTATTTTAACATAAAAAATGAAAAAGTATAACTTTATTTCCAATTATCAAAAGATTGTGCTGTCGCTATGCTAATACTCCAGAAGAATCCCCCAACTATTGACATTTAAACATCTGTATAATAAAATAATAAAAGATTAAAAGAAAGAGGACAACAATGAAAACAGGAATAATAGGAGCAATGGATATAGAAGTTTCAGAACTGATTGAATCCATGGAAAATATAAAAAAAGAAACAATAAGCTCAATAACTTACTATGAAGGAACCTTGCAGGGTAAAAGTGTTGTTGTAGCCAAGTGCGGAGTGGGAAAGGTTCATGCCGCCGTATGCGCCCAGACAATGATATTGAAATACAACCCCACTGTAATAATCAACACCGGTGTTGCAGGCAGCCTAAGTTCAAAGTTGGATATTGCAGATCTTGTAATTTCAGATAGCGTTGTACAGCACGATTTCGACACCTCAGGTATAGGAGATCCTGTAGGACTCATATCGGGAGTAAATTTAATCAATATTCCATGCTCAAGAAAATTGGTTGAACAAATAGAAAAATCAGCAAAAACCATTGAAGGAACAAATGTAATTGTTGGAACTATCGCATCAGGTGACCAGTTTATATGCAGCCCTGATAAAAGGGATTATATTGTAAAGCATTTTAACGCTCTATGTACTGAAATGGAGGGCGCAGCCATAGGTCATGTCTGCTATTTGAACAATGTGGACTTCTGCATAGTACGAGCCATCTCCGACAAAGCTGACGGTTCGGCTCATATGGATTTCCCTGCATTCGTACAAATTGCGGCAAAAAAATCAACCAAGCTGATACATACGTTTTTATCAAATTATGCTTCCTAATTCTTCACTTTATAAACAAAAATTCAGGCCTCAAAACGCCTGAATTCTTGTTTTATTAATGCTTTTTATTTTTCACAGATGCTTTTATAAGACCTTTAAATAAAGGATGGCTTCTTGTGGGTCTTGATTTAAATTCCGGATGGAACTGAGCAGCAACAAACCATGGATGATCCTTAAGCTCCACAATTTCTACAAGTCTGTTGTCAGGAGATGTTCCGGAAATAATAAGTCCGTTTTCTTCACAAACATCTCTGAATCCGTTGTTAAATTCATATCTATGCCTATGCCTTTCATTTATCATCTTAGCTCCGTCATAAGCTTCACTGGCTTTCGTTCCCTCTATCAGTTTGCAAGGATAACTGCCCAGCCTCATTGTTCCGCCTTTATTTTCCACATTCTTCTGGTCATTCATGATATCAATCAGTGGATGGTTTGTATCCCGGTTAAATTCAGTGCTGTCTGCATCACTGTACTGCAATACATTTCTGGCAAATTCAACTACTGCCATCTGCATTCCCAGGCATATTCCCAAAAATGGCACTTTGTTTTCCCTGGCATACCTGGCAGCCAGTACTTTGCCCTCGATTCCTCTGTCACCAAAGCCTCCGGGAACCAATATTCCGTCACAGCTCCCAAGTATCTTCCTGTAATTATCCTCGTTTACTTCCTCAGAATGCACCCAGATGATTTCAACATCTGCCGAGTTATCTATACCTGCATGCTTCAATGCTTCCGCAACTGAAAGATATGCATCTCTAAGCTCAACATATTTACCTACAAGTGCTATTTTTACATGATGTGAAGGGTTCTTTGAACGTTCAACCATGTCCTTCCACTCTGATAAATCAGGTTCATTACATTTCAAATCGAAATGATCGCATACAATTTTAGCTAACCCTTCCTTTTCTAACAATAACGGTATATCATACAAAGAATCTGCATCAAGATTTTGAATTACATTTTGTACTTCCACATTACAGAACAAAGCGATCTTGGATTTTAAATCCATACTTATTTCCTTTTCAGTTCTGCATACCAGGACATCCGGCTGAATTCCTATACTTAACAGCTCCTTAACGCTGTGCTGCGTGGGTTTTGTTTTTAATTCTCCTGCCTTTGATAAATATGGGAGCAAAGTAACGTGTATGTACATTACATTTTCTCTTCCCACTTCATAACGGATCTGGCGAATTGCTTCCAGAAACGGCTGACTTTCAATATCGCCTACTGTGCCACCTATTTCCGTAATAACCACATCCACATCGCTGACCGTGGTAATTCTCTTTAGCATATGCTTAATTTCATTTGTTATATGGGGAATTACCTGTACAGTCCCACCCAGGTAATCTCCTCTTCTTTCCTTATTTAAAACCGACCAGTAAATCTTACCTGATGTGATACTTGAATATTTAGACAAATCTATATCAACTATTCTCTCATAGTGTCCCAAATCCAGGTCAGTTTCGGCACCGTCGTCTGTAACATAAACCTCACCATGCTGATAAGGGCTCATTGTTCCTGGGTCAACATTCAGGTATGGGTCAAATTTTTGAAGAGTTACCTTTAATCCTCTTGCTTTGAGCAGTCTTCCCAATGATGCCGCCGTTATTCCCTTACCTAATGAAGATACGACTCCTCCTGTTACAAAAATATATTTTGGCATTTCTTCCTCCTGTAATTCCTAATCCTTATACCGTTTTTTATATATTAACTACTTTAATTGGTTTTAATTAATAATTCTGACCAATACCTAAACATAAAAAACAGAGACAAAAAAGGGGTTTTTTTTTTAGTCTCTATTGTTTTTTAAAATATATAGTTTTAAGAATTTTAATTTTTAAAACAACAATCCGGCAATTAATAATTTACTAACCAATTTTATATTAAAAAAAGAAAAAGGTCAATGACTTTTTAAAATTTTTTAGCATAAGTTGTACTATGGAAGCTTATTGTGCATATACATTTATAAAAGAATGGATTCTAACTGTTTCTTAAAGGAGGATTTAATTTGTTTAAATTAATCAGCGATACTTTTAATATTAATGAAATTATTAATTCAAGCTCCACTGAAGTTTTATTGGAAAACGAGTTTTCGCTTTCTGACAGCACTCCGGATATAGAAAAGATCATATCAACAGAAGGCAAGGTGAAAATAAATGACACTGAGGTAAAAGAAGATACTGTCACTGTAGATGGAACCTTAACCTACAACATTATATACCGCTCCAATGATGAAGAAATAATGGTAAGCTCTTTATCAGACAAACTACACTTTACAGAAGAGATGCCTGTAGAAGGAGCCAAAATTGGAATGGAAGCACAAGCTAATGCTTACATTGATTACATAGAAGCAGAACAGCTTAGTGAAAAAAGCTACCTAATGAAGTCAGTTATATTACTTGATGTTGATGTTATAAATAAGCACCCCGTTGACTTTGTCTCCAGCCTTGAATCCGACGGAAGCTTTCAGGCAAAAACAAAAAACATAAAATACACTGACGAGGTAACCGTATTATCAGAGGAAGTAAACATAAATGATGCTGTAGAATTGAATAAAGGTTCTGATGAAATAGCCGGCATACTAAAAGCAGAATCGGAGATTTTCATTACAAATATTGATGCATTGGACGAAAAAATGCTTATTGAAGGAACCTGCAAAGTAGGATTCCTGTACACTGAAAACAACACTTTGAATACAACAGGATATGTTTCAGAAGAATTCCCTTTCACACATTACCTTGAAGTAAAAAACTCAAATGATGACATGCTGAAAGATATCAATGTTGCAATAAATGAAATGACCTACAATATTGCTGAAAATTATGACAACGAGAAAAAACTTATAGAATTTAATCTTCCCTTTACTGTTAATGCTTCTTTGTATGACACTGTTGAAAAAAATATAATTACTGACTGCTATTCTACAGAGTGTATGCTTGACCTTAAGGCAGGCAGCATAAATTTAACATCATTGAAAAATATTGTTAACAAAACTGTTAAATATGAAAACAATTTTGATGTGGTTTCAGGTGCAATAAAGGACATATATACAGTGGATATAAGTCCTAAAGTTTCTGAAAAAAGGACTTTTGACGACAAATATGTAATTGACGGTTTCCTGGATGTTAATCTGCTGTATTTAAACGGAGAAATCAATAAAATCGACAAGGCATATGCATCCCTTCCCTTTACGGCATCAATTGATTTAAAAAATGATGAGCTGACTGATGATATTTCTTCTGATATTAAAATTACCAAGTGCGGTGCCTACAGAAAGGGAAGCAATTCGGTAATTGTTAACTGTGATATTAACGTAGCCATGAAGCTGAGAAGCAACGATGAAATTTCAGTTATCGCAAACATCACCGAAGCCGGTCCCATTGACAGAAGCAAAATGCCAAGCTTGATATTCAGAGTTGTTCAACCCGGAGAAAACATATGGGATATTGCTAAAAACTACAATGTTTCAATCAGCTACCTAAAAGAGTTAAATGAAATCCCTGAAGACAATGCTCTGACCCCCGGAAGTAAAATGATAATTGCAAGAATGGTGTAGACGGTGGAAAAGCAAAAATATAAAGGAGCTGTTCTGTACAGAACAGTTCCTTTATCCAATTAAATATTTTAAATACCTTACTTTACTTGTTTTCAGCTTTTAGTCCCTTAAGTTGTGGTCCTTCTTCTTTAAAAATTGCGAATCCTGTTATTGCATATACAATCGCCAGCAGTGGACATAGTATCGGTAAGAACGAATATGGAATTGAAGATAACGTAGGTATATCCAGTACTCCTGATACATATATTGATGCCGCAGACCATGGCACCAGATAAGAAAATATAGTTCCTCCATCTTCCAATGTCCTTGAAAGAACATAAGGTTCAATCTTTAACCTTTTATATGAGTTTTTAAAAAATTCTCCAGGCAAAATTATACCCATATATTGGCTTGCAGTAAACATAACTGTCAGTAAGGCAGTAATAAGCGTTGCAATTACTAAATTTCTTGCAGAATTTATTGCATTTTGTATTTTACTCAAAAGAACCTCTAAAACGCCCATCATCTGTAACAGTTCCCCAAATGACATAGCCATTATCGCCAAACATATTGTTGACATCATGCTTGACACGCCTCCTTTATTTAACAGCTTATTTACCACTTCATTGCCAAAGTCAAAGTTAAAACCAGATGATAAGGAATTCACAATAGTAGCAAATCCAAATTGTCTTTGAAAAATAAACGATGCAATTAGTCCAAATAAGGCTCCAAGCAAAACAGCAAGTGTAGGTGGAACCTTCTTAATCGCTAATGCTATTGTCAGTATGGGAATAAGGATTAAAATTGGCGATAAAGTAAAGTTATTTTCTATTGCGAATGTAATTGTGTTGATGTTTTCCATATTAATACTTGAGCCACCATATTTTAATCCTAATACCGTGTATAAAACAGCACTTATTAAACTTGCCGGTATTACGGTGTAAAGACATGAACGCAGATGCGTAAAAATATCCGTTCCAGCTATCGCAGCCGCCATATTTGACGTTTCAGAAAAAGGAGACATTTTGTCACCAACAATGGAACCTGATACAATCATTCCAGCCGTTAATGACGAATTTATCCCCATACCATAACCTATCCCCATAAAAGCCACACCAAGTGTTGCTACTGCTGTATAGGTACTTCCTGTAAAAAACGAGACCAAGCTGATTATTATAAAGCCTAATACCAGAAAAAACTTAGGTGAGAGAATCTTAAGTCCATAATATATAATCGATGGTACAACACCCGAAACAATCCATGTTCCAACTACCATACCCACAGCAATCAATATCATAACAACCAGGGAGGATTTCTTACATCCTGTAAGCATAGCCTCTTCAACTTCCTCCATTTTATATCCATTAAGCAAGGCGATTATAGATAATAATACTATTATAATTGCAAACAGTGCTATTGTTGCAATTTTCATAAAACCTACACCAACAAACATTATGGCAACGATTGCTAACAACGTAATCAATGCTACCGAAAAACTTACCCTTTTTTTATAAGTATTTTCCATTATAATTTATCCTTCCTTATTATTATTTTAAATTTCCACTGCATCATAATTTAAGTACGTAATTTTTTTAATAAGGTTTGGTTAGTCAGAATTCTGACTAACCGTGCCTATATCATATTTCAAATCCATAGTCTTTTAAATGCTCTTTGGTAACTTTTCCTTCGCGAAAATCATTCATGACATGTTCTCTGCCTCTTTCCAATGGATTGCCATAGCCTCCGGCGCCCGCTGTTTTTAACTCAACTATATCACCTTCTTCTAATTTAAAGTTCCTTACCTTACCCTCCTCATTAATTTTTTCCCCATTCCTTATTATATTCAGTTCTGCAGTCGCTCCAGACATTCCTTCGCAAAGTCCCCATGGTTTTCTTTTTATTCTTTCAGTAGCTGCAATCAACGTAGTGTCCTGACTATCTCCAAGTATCCTTATTGTTCTGTTTATACCTAATCCTCCTCTATATTTACCTGCTCCTCCACTATCCTCACATAGCTCATATTTTTCAACTCTCAGTGGATATTCCATCTCAAGAGCCTCTACCGGCAGATTTGAGCTATTTGTCATATGAACCTGAACCGCATCGAGTCCATCTTTATTATACCTTGCGCCTGACCCGCCTCCTATTGTTTCAACATATACATATGGCTTGTTTATGCGCCTGTTGAAACCCGAAAAACTGAAAAATGAAACAGAACCATTGCCGGCAGCAATTACTTTTTTTGGATCAATTTTTGAAAATGCACCGAATATTACATCTGCAATTCTTTGAGAAGTAGTTTCCCTGTCAAATGTAGGTGCAGGCTCTACCGCATTTACTATAGTACCTTCCGGGGCATTAACTTCAATACTGTCAAAATATCCTGAATTTGCCGGTATTGTATGATCTATCAGTGCTTTTACAGAGTAATAAACTGTTGCAAGCAATGCACATTTAACACAATTATATGGTCCTTCAACTTGCCTGCTACTACCTGTAAAATCAAAACAGATCTTATCTCCTTTTATAATTACCTTTACTTTTATTGGGATATCTACGTTACCGCAACCGTCGCTATCCATGTAATCTTCAAACTCATACTCTCCGTCCGGAAGCATTGATATCGCAGTCTTAGCTTTCCTTTCTCCATATTTCAGCCATTCTTCACAAAAATTGTTATAGGTCTCTAATCCAAGCTTATCACACAATTCTATAACTTTCTTTTCTCCGAACTGATTTGTAATTTGCTGTGCTCTGAGGTCACCTACTCTTTCTTCTTTTAACTGATAGTTTAAAAGTATAAGGTCATATATATCCTTTACAAGCTGACTCTTTTCGTATAATTTAACGATTGGTATTCTTAACCCTTCGTCAAAAATTGTAGGACCTCGTCTTGACCTGTCTGCATGATGTCCAATATTAACAACAAAAGCTACAAGCTCATCTTCATAAAAAACAGGTTTGACTAATACAAGATCTGGAAGATGTGAACCTCCTCCGCTGTATGGATCATTAGCTATAAAGACATCCCCTTCATATATTTCTGAAATATCCCATTTTTTTAACACTCCTTCCACCGCACTGAACAGTGAGCTAAAATGGATAGGTATGTGCTGAGCCAATGCAAGCAATTTACCTTTAGAAGTAAATATTCCTACTGATAAATCTTTTCTTTCCTTAATATTTGTACTGTATCCTGTCTTAGTCAGCATTACGCCCATTTGTTCAGCTATAGACAGCAATGCATTCCCGGTTACTTCCAATAGTACAGGTGTCATTTTTTTCATTTCTGTCCTCCAAATTCAAAATTTATATATCGTTTTCTATAGCTATATTATAATATTCATCTACTTTGCCAGACTGCCCTGACAATATTATGGTAGTGGAATCCATCTGCTCAATAATTGCAGGTCCGACAACCACATTTCCAGGTTCAAGTTTATCTCTGTCATATAGTTTATATTTTTCAAAACCGTTATTATCAGTCGATACTTTTCTCTCTCCTATAACCGCTTTCGAAGCATCTTCACCAGATATTTTTCCTTTAACAATATTGGGTTTATTTATGGTTCCTACAGCAGTAAGATTAAAGTTTATTATCTGTATAGGATCATCATAGCAATATAAATATATTTTTTTATATTTGGTGTTAAAGGCGTTTATTAAATCTTCATTATTCTTAATGCTATCTTCATCATACTCAACCTCAATTTCATAATTTTGGCCAAGGTAGCGCATATCCAGAAATAATCTTACTACTCTCCTTGAAGATGGTATTTTTTCAAAGTCAAACCAATCTTCAGCCTGTGACTTCAATTCATTGAATATTTCATAAATGGATTTAAAATCTGTTTTATCAATATTAATTACATTTGTCCTTACAAAGTCTTTGCGCACATCCTCCGTAAGCAGTCCATATGCTGCCAATAGCCCCGGTGTTCTGGGTATAATAGCCTTCCTAATATTCAGTTCCCTCATAAGCTCTGCAGCATGCAAAGGTCCGGCACCTCCAAATGCAACCATGTCAAAATCTTCGGGATTATAACCCTTTTCAACAGTAACCTTTTTAACTTCCCTGACAATATTTGAATTTCCAACAGTTATTATACCCCTGGCAGTCTCATAAAGTTCCATATTCAGCTTGTCGCCTATGATCTTTACTGCTTCAAATGATTTATCTGCATCTATAGGCAATCTTCCCGCAAGCAATTCTTTTTGGTTTAAATGTCCTAAAACCACTCTGGCATCTGTTATTGCTGCATTTCTTCCTCCCTTTCCATAACATGCTGGTCCAGGTTCAGCCCCTGCACTTTGCGGCCCCACTTTTAAGGCTCCACCACTATCTACCCATGCTATACTTCCTCCTCCGGCACCTATTGTTGTTATATCCAAAGAAGGAATCCTCACAGGATAGCCTGAAATCTCTCTGTCCTTTGAACTTATGAGCTCTCCATCCACAATCAAGCTTATATCCGTACTTGTTCCTCCAATATCTATTGTAATTGCATTAGAAACTCCAATAAGTTCTGTAACAAAGTGTGTCCCTATTACACCTGCTGCCGGTCCTGACAATGCAGTTTTTACCGGAAAATTTGACGCCTCATGAACCGACATTATTCCACCGTTAGAATGATTTATATAAACTTTGCTGATTCCTACATCATTAACAGCAGATTCTAGATGTTCCAGATACCTTTGTACTTCTGTCCCTACAAATGAATTTATTGCAGTTCCACACATTCTCTCATACTCTCTGAACTGATTTGAAACCTCACTGGATATTGAAATAAAAATTTCAGGACATAATTTACCTATAACTCGTTTAGCCATATTTTCATGAATTGGATTTACAAAGGAATTAAGAAAAACGATTGCTAATGCATTAACTCCTATATTATTCAAATAATTTGCCAATCTTTCTAACTCCTCTTCTTTCAATTCAGAAACTACATTTCCTACATAATCAATTCTTTCACTAACCTCAAATCTTAGATATCTTGGTATCAGAACAGGTTTCTTATCAATCTGCAGGTCGTATAAATCCGGTCTTTTCTGCCTCCCAATTTCCAGCAGATCTCTAAAACCCTCAGTAGTTATTAAAGCAGTCTTACCCCCTCTCATTTCAAGAATCGCATTTGTAGCAGCTGTAGTTCCATGTATAAATCTACTTACTGACGAATAAGGCAAGTCATTACTTTCTACAATTTCTCTTATACCGTCTAAAACAGCAACAGATTGATCATTATTAGATGAAGGCAGCTTATAAGTCATAAGCTTCCCGGTTTTTTCATTTATTGCACAAATATCTGTATTGGTTCCACCTACATCAATCCCTAATCTAATATTTTTATCGTCATCCATTATGTTCTCTCTCCTCTGATAATTATTGTTGCCAGTGGTACTGGCATAATATACTCTTACCTCCTTCCCTATTGCTTATAAAAATTGACGCTTCTGGTAACAGTTGCGGGTGGTGCAAAATTCAGATTTTGATCCGTAATTTTAAGAGCTTCTTCAGGTCTGATCCACGGACGCTCTTGAACGCAACTTGTTTCTTCATGAGTAAGCAACCCTTTGTAAGCAGTTAAGCTTCTTCGATAAAATCCATCCCGAATACAAGCTTCTTTCACACCAAGGTTAAGAATATTTAAAATCATCGGTAACATTTCCGCTGCATAAGCAATAGAGGTAGAATTAGCTACAGCCCCGGGAATATTGCTTACACAATAATGCACTACTCCATTTACATTATAACGTGGGTTGTTATGGTGAGTCTCATGACTGGATTCAATTGCTCCTGGATTATCGTTACTGATATCAACCAATACTGAGCCTGGCTCCATAAGTTTTAGCATTTCCTTGTCAATCAAAAAATTCTTGCTCTCCTTTGGCCATTTAACGCAATTCAGAACCATATCAGTATGTGGTAACAAATTCTCTATTGTCTCCTTTGTACAAAACGAAGTATTAATATGTCCATTATACTGATAGCTTAACTGTCGTAAAATTCCAACGTTAATATCCATAACCGTAACATCAGCACCAAGCGAATACAATACCTGCAATGCACCTTGTCCAACAGTACCTCCTCCTAAAATAAGAACATTCATACCTGGAGCTCCTGCAAAGCCTCCAACATATTTGCCCTTTCCGCCGTTAATAGTCAACATTGACTCCAACCCAAACAATGCCCCCTGCTTACCGGCAGCTTCACAATTTGGTGAACCATAACGGTGAGAATCCTCCGCTGTAAAAGCAATACATTTGCTTCTCAATATGGCCTCAACTTCTTCAGGGTTACCTGCAGGGTGTATACATCCTAAAATTATCTGATCTTCACGGATTAAATTATATTCATACTGAGTAAATTCTTTAACCTTTGCAATCATATGACAATTTTTATAAATTTCTTCTGCCGTTTTTACAATCTTTGCGCCGGCTTCTTCATATTTGAAATCTGGAAAACCAGCCATCTTACCACAATCATGTTGTACAAACACTTCATGTCCTGATGCTAAAATACTTTTTACTTCAATTGGTGTGCAAACAACTCTGAATTCCCCTTCTTTAGTATCTTTTAAAACCCCAAATTTCATTAATACCATCTCCTTATTTTTTTAAGCTTAAAGTCTCCTTATTGGTAGATAAGAATGTAAATATGTTGTTATTCTAAACCCTACAGATATTAAATTTTTAGGTAACGTTTGCGAGTAAAAATTCTCGTTTGGTATCAGAATAACAACACATAATTCATTTTATCCCTTTTAAGAAAACTTAACTTACTATCATTATAATATTGACTTTCAATAATTAAAAATATATAATTTAATATATATCTATAAATTCAAACTTATAAATCATAATTATACTTATCTGTATTCTAAAATAAGCGAAAGGAATGAGTTAAAGTATGTTTCTCTTACAATTACAGTATTTTCGAGAACTGGCATATGAACAACACGTTTCACGCACCGCGGAAAAATTACATATTTCACAGCCGGCTCTAAGTATGACTATAAAAAAACTTGAAGATGATATAGGAATTCAATTATTTGACCGTGTCGGTCGATCAATTAAGCTAAATCAATATGGTGAGATTTACCTTGATTATGTTGAAAAGGTTTTTTCAGATTTGAACAATGGGCTCTGCGAAGTACAGAAAGCAGCAAATTCTAAATCAAAAGAATTACGCATGGGGCTCTTAAGCCCTTATGTATGGCAGGATCTTATTGACGCTTTTTCGTGCAATAATCCCGATATATCTATTTCTCAAATTTCAATTGAAAGTTCAGAGGCTGCTAAATACCTCACGTTAGGAGAGATTGATTTTTATATAGGTGCACTTGACCATTTCAGTGATATGATTTCTTATACTTCGCTCTATGAAGACAAAATGGTTCTAATGGTCAACCCCAAAAATCATCTTGCAAATAAAAATTGTATTAATCTTGTTGATGCAAAAAACGAGAAATTTATTATGTTGCCTTATAATTCATCTCTTCAAAAATTTAACAACTTCCTATTTAATTTATCAGGATTTGTACCTATAGTCGCACTTGAATGTGACTACTCTTTACGTGAAGCTATGGTAACAAACAATTATGGAGTTTCACTTACTACTAAGCGCTCCTCTTTGATTGCTCCTAACCCGGATATCGTTGCACTGGATATAGACTACCCTGATATTAAACGCTCTATTTACATTGCCTGGAAGAGCGGACGTATTATGTATACGTCAATGCAGGATTTTTATAATTTTGCATTAGACTATTATTCTTCTTACAATAATGTTGAATACTTTTCCCAAAATTTATAAGTATCTATTGGATAGTATTCCCAATAAAAATTATTAAAAATATTCACTTATGAAATTAATATAAATGAAAAGGACTCTACGATATATCATTGAGTAAAAATCAGGAGAATTATATAAATGAAACGATAACAAGCAAAATATCACATGTAAATTTCCCAATTTATTTACTCCCTATGGTCTTATAATTTAGGAATTTTTTGCAGTTGACCTACCAACCATTTTTCTGAGAAAAATGGGGTTAGTGCTTACAAAGGCGGTGTATTCGTAAAATTATTTCATGAAAAAGACAACAAGTTTGTAGTACTTGTAAAAATAAAAGTACAATACGCAACAACATTCCGCTAAGAATACTTTTGTATCTGGCAAGACTATATGAGAAAATAGTTGACATAAGTGTGATGTATCGCACGAAATGTGCTAAAACACTTGTCCGTAAATGTATGATTTATATAATGAGAAGGGAAATTATCCCATAAAAAGTGAAATGAAGCTGTTAGACTGTCAGCACACCCAATTCCTAATTTTAGCTGCCGTATCGCTCATCTCTTTCCAAAAAATCCTTCAAATTCCGCCTTGCCTTATCCATAATATATCAAACTTGCCTGCAGAACAAAAAAGGACAGGTGAAACGTCCCTGTGTCCTTTATTTTTGAATGTTTCCGAATTTTGTGTACTGACTAACCCATGCAAGTTCAACTGTTCCCACCGGACCGTTTCTTTGCTTGGCAATTATTACATCGGTAATGCCTTTTTTTTCAGATTCTTCCTTGTAGTAATATTCATCTCTGTACAACATCATTACAATGTCTGCATCCTGTTCTATTGCTCCAGACTCTCGCAGGTCAGACATGATGGGTCTGTGATCCTGACGAAGCTCAGGAGCACGTGAAAGCTGGGATAGTGCCAGCACAGGGCAGTCCATTTCTCTTGCCAGTGCTTTTAATCCACGAGATATGTTGGAAATCTCCTGCTGTCTGTTGGATGTATTAGTGCCGTCAGACATGAGCTGAAGGTAATCTACTACAATTAAATCCAGTCCCTTTTCCATTTTAAGCCGCCTGCATTTTGACATTATTTCAAAGACTGATATTGCAGCCGTGTCATCAATAAAAACATTGTAATTGGAAATTGTGCTCATAGTTGAAATAAGTCTTGTCCAATCATCATCATCCAGATTGCCTGTCCTGAGCTTTGAGCTATCAACCATGGACTCCATGCTTAGGATTCTCTGCACATATTGTTCCTTTGACATTTCAAGACTGAATAAAGCAACAGATGCTCCTGTCTTTACGGCATTCATAGAAATATTCAGTGCCAGAGCCGTCTTTCCCATGGAAGGTCTGGCAGCCAGAAGTATAAGGTCAGATTTTTGAAGTCCTGAGGTCATGCGGTCCAAATCATCATAGCCCGTCGTAAGCCCTGTTATGCTCCCCCTGTTCATGGCTCTTTCCTCAAGAGTGTTAAACAAGTCCATGAGTACATCCTTGATTTCAGAAAACGAATTGACACTTCTGTTCTGGGATATTGAAAAGATCCTGGACTCGGCAAGCTCAATTATTTTCTGAACATCATCATTTTCATTGTAGCCTTTTTCTATTATTTCATTGGAAGCCATAATGAGGCGTCTCAATGTGGCTTTTTCCCGAATAATATTGCAATAAGCTTCAACATTTTTAGAGGTTATAATATTGTCAGTTAATTTTGCCAGATATTCATAGCCGCCTATATAATCAACCTTGCCTCTTTTTTTTAGCTCTTCAGTTACCGTTACCGCATCAACAGGTATATTTTCAATATGAACCTGTCTGATGGAATCAAAAATCTCCTTGTTTGCCTCAAAATAAAAGTCGTCGGCATTTAACAAATTAACGATTTTTTCAACAGCAATATGGTCAATTAAAGCAGAGGCAAGAACTGTCTGTTCTGCCTCAGCGCTATGCGGCGGTACTTTACCTAAATTAATTATATCAGACATAGTATCCTCATCACTTTTCCGTTACTATAACCTTTACCTGTGCATTCACCTGCGGATGAAGCCTTATTTTAACAAAATACTCTCCAACTGATTTAATAGGATCCATTTCATACTTCTTTTTATCAATGGCAAAACCATGTTCCTTTTCAATGTTTTCAGCAATTTCCTTTGTTGTTACCGCACCGAAAAGCTTTCCGTTTTCTCCTGTCTTCGTCTTGATGACAACGGTTAATTTCATAAGCTCTTCTTCCAGTTTTTTTGCTTCGACATATACTTCTTTTTCTTTTTCTTCTTTTTGTTTCTGTGCAGTTTCCAAATTTTTTAAATTTACAGCTGTTGCTTCTATAGCTAAATTTTTAGGGAATAAAAAGTTTCTTGCATAACCATCCTTTGCATTTATAATGGTTCCTTTTTTGCCCACATTTTTAACATCTTCCAACAATATTACTTTCATAAACTTTCATTCTCCTTCTTGTAATGAGATATTGCTTCATACAGCTTGGATTTTGCTTCATCCATATCTTGTGTTTGAACCTGGGCACCCGCCATATTCAAATGCCCTCCGCCGCCTAAGTACTCCATAATTACCTGTACATTTACGGAGCCTGTAGATCTGGCGCTTATGTTTATGTAATCACTGTTTCTTACCAGTACGAAGCTCATTTTGACATCCTTGATTGTAAGCAGCTCATCCGCACTTTGCGCTGCTATTACATTTGAATCGTCTGAAATTTCGTCAATATATGATACTGCGGCATCTCCAAACACTATTTCAGACCTTTCAATTATTTCAGTTTTCTTTTTCATAGAATCCAGGCTTTCATTAAACAGCTCCTTGACATCTGTGGTATCAGCACCATTTCTCCTTAAAAATGATGCTGCTTCAAATGTTCTCACACCTGTCTTAAATGTAAAGGAATTTGTATCAAGGACTATTCCTGACAGAAGTGCGTCCGCTTCAAATTTTGTAAGCTTAATATGTTCCTCCATGTATTGAACAATCTCTGACACCAACTCACAGGTGGATGACGCATAGGGTTCAACATAATCCAGAAGCGGATTTTCAATATATTCTTCGCTCCTCCTGTGGTGGTCAATCAATACAACTTTTTCCGCCTTGCTTAAAATCTCCGGGGCTTCCGTATAGCTTGGTCTATGAGTATCCAGAACCACAACCAACGTATTTTGGTCGATTAAGTTTAATGCCTCTTCAGTGCTTATTAAGGCTTCTGTATAATGGCTTTCTTCTTTTTTCATTCTTTCATACATATTTTTCAAAGCATAATTCACAGTATTTAAAACGATATATGAATTTTTTCCTCTGCTTCTTGCAATAGCATAAAGACCTATAGATGATCCAAGGCTGTCCATGTCACCTACCCTGTGTCCCATGATTATTACATTGGAACTCTGGTCTATTATTTGTCTCAGAGCATAAGAAATAATTCTGGCTTTTACTTTGGTTCTCTTTTCAACTGCCTTGCTTCTTCCGCCATAGAACTTAACTGAATTGATCCTTTTTACCACAGCCTGATCCCCGCCTCTTCCAAGAGCGACATCCAATGCTCCCTTTGAGTATTCAAGAAGCTGGGTAAGGTTTTTTGCAAGTACGCCCGTTCCTATGCTCAGTGTAAAACTGAATTCACTGCTTCCCTTAAGAGCCCTGACATCTTCAAGCATGGAAAATTTCTTGGCTTCCAAAATTTCCAGGAACTTGTTTTCAATCATCATGAGAAACTTCGCTGTATCGTACCTTAAAACAAAACCGTTCATTTCAGAAGCATATCTGTCCAGTATCTTTTCAACCTCCGCAGTCATGGCGGATTTTTCACCCTTATCTAACTTTTCTGATATTTCATCGTAATTATCTATTTGAACAAGCATTGATACGGGACGTTCATCATTGTACTTGGTCTTTAAGTTTGCAAATGCGGTATTTTCGTTCCAGTAGCACACATAAGAACTATCGTTTCCAAACCTTCCTTCTTCCAGCCTATAGTACATTATGTTAAATGTCTTTCCTGAATCTGTTATCTCAATGTTATTTAATGTGCCTTCCTTATTATCCGAAAAGCCTTTTAAAGAAAAATCGGGGATAAACTCCTCTATGTTTTCAATATTTTCTGCCTCATCTCCCACAAGCTCCCTGAACTTGTTGTTGAACCAGTAAATTTTCCCGTTAATATCCATTATACTTATGGGCATGGGAGAATAGTAAAAGGAATTAACAGATAAGCTTTCTATATTTTTAGTGTAATTTATTATGTAATTTTTCAGTTCCTTTTCTCTTTGTATTTGTCTCCTTAAGGTAAACACAGCAACAATAATCAAGATCAATCCTGAAATTGCAGCATATACATACAGATTTTCAATAATTAAAATCACAATCAGAAAAATGTTTAACGCAAAATAAATTATACTGTCATCCTTTAAAAATTTAGGAGTTGTTTTCAAATCATTACCTCCATCGTTTATACTGCTCTGTTAATTTTTCTTAAATCTATTGATAAATCAATAAGCCCTAAAATAGCAACGACTAAAACCATTCCGGAAAAAAGTGCAATATAAATTATAATAAACATTGTCAGTGTCTTTAATGACTTTTTCATCTGACTTTTTTCCAAAAAAAACTTAACTACTGCGATACCTTGTAAAACCATAGCCAGGAAAACCAAACTAAATAAATTGAGCTGTATTACGCTCACATTTACACCCAATCCACCAAGCAGGTAAGAAATTAAAAGCAAGGCTGCCATTGCAATCATAAATGTTCTTGGAAACGAAAAATGACTCATGCTGACAAACTTATTAATATTTATAGAAAATCTTTTTGAAAACTTTACCGCTATAAGATAATTTACATAAGAAGCAATTACGGAAACCATAACTACCATAGCAGGAAACAAATTAGTAATAATATAATTAGACGTATCCCGGAAAATCTTCATATTCTCCAAGGCGCTGTCAACATCCTGGGCATTCAATCCCTGTGGTATGTTAGAAAGCATTTCTTCTGCCATTGAATAGCTTTCCATATATGTAGTTTTAAGCTGCTCTACAAAATTTATTCCCATAAATGCATTCATAGACAATATCAGTACAACAAATGAAATCATGTATGCAGCGGTGCCGTAAAGCAATGTTTTATTTGCGCTTTCATCCCTATATGCCCCATATGCCAATGCCAAAGAAAAAGGTGTATACAGTATGAAGTACATAAAACCCGTGGTAGCTCCCAAAAGAATTGAAATTATAATATCTGCTGCTAATAGTGAAAGTCCTGTATATTTTATTCCCCTTCTTTTTGCAAGTATAATTGCCGGCGTAGGATAAAAAAGCGTTGCCATTGAAATAAATGACGACAAAAATGCTATAATAACTAAAATTCCTGCTATCATCGCCGCTTCTGTAATGCTTGATGTTTTATTGTTTCTGTTCATTATTCCCTCGTTTTTATCATTTCTAATTATAATATTCTACCCCAAAAGCCGTATAAAGTCAAAATATTTAAAAATTATTTCCAAATTATTATCCAATTTAAATTTAACAACCTCTTTACACTTTTCTATTTTTGAAATATACTTATGTTGTAACATACTTAGAAAAGAGGTGTACCATGAAAAGAAAACTTTGTTTAATACTGGCAGTTGTAATGATTATGTCTTCATTCACCTTGACAGCTTTTGGAGCTGACTTTGATAGTGACAAGTTTGACAGTGATATTAATTTTATGAAAAATATCATTTCCCTTGTAATCAATAATTATCAATACGAAGTAGATCAGGATCAAGTCATGAACGGTCTTTATGATGGCTTTTTCAGCGTTCTGGATGAATACAGCGTATATTACACACCTGAGGAATACCAGGAAATACTTGAAGAATCAGCAGGCAAATTCATCGGTATAGGCGTTGAAATAACAGAATCAAACGGACAGATTATTGTTGTGACCCCCCTTCCCGAATCACCGGCACTTGAGGCAGGAATAAAATCCCGTGACATAATAAAATATGTTGACGGTGCAGACATTACAGGTTTGACTGCATCACAGGCTACACTGCTTATCAAGGGCAAGGAAGGCACACCGGTGAAGATAGGTGTTATACGCGGAAAAGAAACCTTGTCTTTTGATATAGTAAGAAAGCCAATAGTTACAAGCATTGTTGATGGTAAAATTTTAGAAAACAATATAGGTTACTTAAGGGTGACTAATTTTTATGACAACACAGTGGAGCTGGTCAAAAAGGAACTTGCCGAGTTTGATAAACAGAATGTTAAGAAAATAGTAATTGATGTGCGAAACAACGGCGGCGGAAGTTTGCAGTCAGCTGTTGATATGCTGAATTTATTTGTTACTGAAGGTCCGATAGTATATGTTGATTATGCAACAGGCAAGGAAGAGGTTTTTGAAAGCAAATTAAAAGAACAGAAATATAAAATTGCAGTCTTGATAAATGAAGGTAGTGCAAGTGCCACGGAAATATTTGCAGGAGCTGTAAAATACAAGAACGAGGGAGTTATTGTAGGTACTAAATCCTTTGGAAAAGGTATAGTTCAATCGGTTTATTCATTAGTTGACGGCAGCGGAATAAAGTTTACAACTGCAGAGTACTTCTCTGTTAATAAAACTCCGGTACATAAAATCGGAATTACTCCTGATATAATTGTAGAAAATGAAAGGATTGATATTTCAAAATATCCTGAATTCAGTAAGACAAATAAGCCAGGATTAGGCAATGTGAGTCTTGATGTACTTTCTGCCGAAATGATTCTTCATTCACTGGGATATGACGTTGACGAACCGGATGGTGTTTATGATAAGAAAACCTTTGAACAGGTGATTAAGTTCCAAAACGACAATTTTCTGTTTCCATATGGAACAATAGATATAGCAACCCAGAACACATTGTACAACGCCCTGGTAAATCATTCTTTGGAAAATATTGATGACCTGCAGTTAAAAGCTGCTGTGAAAGCATTAAATAACTAAAAAAGTAAAGAGTTCTAACTGAAAAAAGCGGAATTAACGTTCCGCTTTGTTATATGCTGCTCATTGATGCCTGTTCTTTGAACCCTGTTACAGAAACCATATTTATTGCCGTAATAATTCCTTCACATATTATTTCAGACATTTCATAAATCAGGGAAAGACGTGTGTCCTGAACCAGATCGTGAAAATCCCTTTCGCTGGAATCTACTACCCCTATTATGGAAATATTCCCTATCTCAGGAAGCAGCTTGCCGATTCCCTTTCCCGGAGTTATAGATCCTTCTCTTATCTCAATTATCCCCTGATTTTTTTTGTTACTGAGACATGCATCTATTGCAATAATCTTATCATAATTTTTCCTATTAATAGTTTTCATACAATCATTGATATTCATTGCATGAACAGGTTTGTCAAGAGTTCCGTATATATCGATATTAAGATTTTCCTTTGACAGCATCGTACCTGTCAAAGGTCCCAGACTGTCAACAATACATTTGTCAGTACCGATACAAACAATTGCAGAGTTGTTATTCATTTGCGCTCCAAGATATTGGCCAATTTTCACAGTTGCATAACTATTCTTGTAGTGTACTTCTATTGGATTCAAAGGCAACACCCCCTATGTATATTAGTATATACAGGAAGGCGGTGTATTATGTGTCATCCATTCTATTTAGTTTTCATAGTTTGCAATAAGCTGTTTGTTCAGCTTTTCAGCAAGCCGGTCTGCTTTATATTCATCCTCGCCTGATACTGATATGCTCGTGCTATATTTATTTGTCTGTGAATTATCATTTATATCAAATTCTTGAACTGTTAACTCTATAGCATCTGCTATATCCTTATGAGTCAGCTTTAATTTATCTAACGCTTTATTGTCTTCATTGACTATATTAACATCCAAAACTCTGTTGTAGCAATTTACAGTATATACAACAGAAGTGCCGCCATTTAAGGTCACATAACTTGAAGGAGTAATATATAGATAACCGCCGTATGCAGAAATACAGAATATTGCAATGAAGAATACAACGTAACATAACAGTTTAACCAAAAACACAAGAAACTTTTTCACCTGTACCAACTTCCTTTCAGTCCAAAACAAATTCTAATTAGTAATTAAATATATACCACTGTACATAACAAATAAACAATTAATTAGTTAAACAGGAGGTATACCCGACACAGTCCCGAACCTTTGTTGCCTGTATACCTCTGTAATAGAATTCCAAGTTTCTTCATTAATTATTCCTGTAGGTTCAAGTCCCTGAGCACCCTGAAAAGCTCTTACGGCCTGTTCGGTTGCGGCATCCAGCACGCCATTAGGTTCAATATAAGGAATAGCAGGAATTGTAAGTGAGATATAGGACAGCATTTCCTGAATAATATAGATATTCGGACTTTCATCACCCGGATAAAAAACAATTCCCGGCCATCGCATAGTTGGAAGATAAACAGCTTCGGGAGGCAACGAATCAAGAATTCCGAAGAGGGCAGACGTCATTGCTTCAAATGTTTCACTGTCAACCACACCTGTAGGTTCAAGATTTAAAGTTTCCTGAAATGCTATTACATCTTGCCGGGTCTGTTCGTCAAATACTCCGGTTATAGCAACTCCTTCAATTGTAGGGTAATATGCTGATAAAACATTAAGTGCATATTGAATCAGATCAACCCTTGGGCGAATATCACCTTCCAGGTAGGTTTCCAATGTTACTCCCGTCAGCTGTGCCAATGTTACTCCCTGTGCAGTCAGCTCAGCTAATTTTGTAACCGCAATATATATGTTTCTTATCATGTACCAGGTTGCCTGATCAACAACCCCTGTAACAGGAAGGTTAAAAACTCTTTGAAATTCTCTTACCGCAGCTTCTGTGGATTCATCAAAATATCCACTAATCTGTTGTATGGGAGGTAATCCGGGATAATTCAGCCTGATTCTGTCAAGTTCAAATTGAACTATAAGTACAGCAATGCTCGAATCACTTAGAGCCAGCGGTTCACCTGGATATGATGCGCCAACATAGCCCACCGGAGCGTCTGTAACTATGTTGATATCCTCTCCGTAATAGTACCTCAATATCTCAATTGGTGTATATCCCGCCTCAGCCAGATCAACAGTTCCCCATTGATGCAGTCCATTGCACTGAGAAACCCTTCCATCGCAAAACTGGGCAAATAAAGGCTGTAATTGCCCCTCTCTTACTATGTACTGAGTAAAAATTTCATCAGCAATATTGCCGATTGTATCAAATATACCTCTGCCCGGAACAAATGCCTGGTCATACTGAGTTGAGTTTGTAATGTCAAAATCATATCCTCTGGCTCTGTACCATTCGGTATATATTCTGTTCATAGCTATAGATGTGATTGCATGAATATTAGCTCTCAAAGCATCCTCCGGCCATGTGGGATAAAGCTCACTGGATCCCACATTTTTTATGTAATCAAGATATGGAACTGTTATATTTTCCGCTTCTTCATCAGGTCTTCCCAGATGAACGGTAATTGTGGTGGGTATGGTCACAACGGCAGTTGGAGGCAACTGACTCAGCTCTAATGCATCTATATTACCTTTAGTAGACATAATTTCTCCCCATTTCTTTATGTTACACATAAATAAATCATAATATTCTTATTCAATATATGCAAATTTTTTTACTTTGACTATTAAACCGGAAGATATTCACGAAACTGACAGGCTGGGCAGTGATGCAATTGCCGATATAACGATTGGCAGAATTGCAGGTCAGTAACACAGTAAAGAAAAATACTGTTTATATTTTAACAAATATCTTCTTTTTAAGAGGCTTTTCCCTTTTATAATATCATATGAATACAAGATAAATAATCGTATATTTTCAGAGAATAAAACAAAAATTTGACTTATTAAAAATAAT
>DHUT01000038.1 GCA_002409285.1 Firmicutes bacterium UBA5227
GACCCCAAGACCTGTTCCAAACCATAATACAGTGATAGTCAATCTTTCGATTATATTTGGAAATTATTTAAGAGGGAAAAAGTGCAGGGTGTTTACTGATGGTTATACATAGTCTTTTTTCTAATATATACTTAATGCATTATCACAGCCATGTTACAGGAATGCTTATATTTTTTTCATTAATACGAATACCCTTATCATACATACACACTATGCATCCTGTTCCGGCATTCATGCCATTTATTTTGTCAAGCACCGAAAAGTTCTCAATATGCTCTTTGCCTGGGTTGGAGGTCTTTTTAATTTCAACCGGGTATAATGTGCCGTTTTCTTCTATTAATACATCAATTTCTTTAGCGTCCTTATCCCTGTAGTAATAAACCGGCGGTTCTAATATTCCTGCACTATAATAGCTCTTAAGTATTTCAGATATAACAAATGTTTCAAAAAATGCTCCGGACATTGCTCCGGCTTCTATCACTTCGGGAGAATTCCACCTGGTGAGATATGCAGCAAGACCTGTATCCAGAAAATATATTTTAGGTGTCTTTACAGATCTTTTCATAATGTTATTATAATATGGCTTTAGCAAATAGACTATATTTGATGAAATTAAAACAGAAAGCCATCTGTCAGCAGTAGGTACACTTATGCCAATCTCATTGGCAACAGCTGTCATGTTAAGCATCTGCGAAGTCCTAGCCGCAATTGCAGTCATAAATCTGATGAATTTCAATTCATCACCAACATTTGTAAGCTCTCTTACATCACGCTCAATATATGTTTTTACATATGAACCATAAAACAACTGCCAATCAAGTTCGTTGGCGTACATGGCAGGCATAGAGCCTTTAAAAATAATTTCCCATATTTCCTTATAATCTAACTCTATTGCTGAAAGACTTCTTTTATTTATAAAATCCTCAGATGGTATAAAAGCTTCGTTAAAATCATCTTCCATAATTTCACGGAGTGACAGCCCTAATAAATTGATTATTGCTATTCTTCCGGCAAGGCTTTCGCTGACATTTTTCATCATTTTAAATTGCTGTGAACCAGTAAGGTAGAATTGACCTCTTTTCCCACTTTCATCGGAAATCATTTTAATATATCTGAATAATTCAGGGGCATACTGTATTTCGTCCACCATTACAGGCGGAGGTGTTGTTTTAAAAAAACTTCCTGATTCTTCATTAGCACTTTGAAGCAAGATGGGGTCGTCTAATGTCACATATGAAATATCCTTCGTAACGTGTTTCAACACAGTTGTTTTGCCAACCTGTCTTGCTCCTGTTACAAGAACAGCCGGAAACATTTTGGCTCCCTTAATTATAGTACTTTCAACATTACGTTTTATATATTTCATTACAACCTCCGACTAATTTAATATTTAATATTATTATAGCCAAAATATAAAAAAATATCAAGTCTAAAATGAAATGATTTATGCGGAAGAGATTCTAAATTTGTTTAATTTTGTAAACCTGTGATATAATACTTGATAATGTAAGCACTCAATGGCATTTACGCAATAAGGCTTTTCTCAAAAAATTTTGACTTAATAATTTTTTAAACTTAATATATTCCATTTACACAGATTGTTTTACACTCCCTGTATAGATGGATATATAAGCGTAAGCTAAAAACCGGTTCTATTTCCAGCCATCTTTATAATTTTTCATTTCTTTTTTGAAATTCCTTCTTGTTGCACCGTATTTTCTCTGGTTCTGTATATAATTAATTAAATCACTGCCAAAGAAAATAAAGAAATTAATCAAGGATGCTATAGCGGCAATTCTGGTACTCATAGTTCCAAAAATCAAGCTGAAAATGAAATATGCCCAATCCAGATATGCAATCCATTTAACCTTAACAGGAAGCATAAAAAATAATAGTATTTCTACGTCAGGAAACAAATAGGCAAATGCAAGAAAGAGTGATAAATTCAAATAAACACTGGTTCCTGAACCTGTCAAAAATGCTGCGATAATTGTACCTATCATCCCAAAAAGATAGTAAATATTAAATTTAAATGTCCCCCACTCATTTTCAAGTGTCGTTCCCATCATATAATAAAAATACATAACAAATGCAATGGTAATAATTGATGAAGCTGGTGGTATAAAAATAAAGGTTATTATTCTCCACACCTGTCCTTTCATAATTAAACCGGGTATAAAAGCCAGGTACTGGTAAGCTGATATATTCAATACATATTGTACTATATATACTGCCATAGTTATGCCGATTATGTAATTCATTAAATTTGGTATGGCATAGCGGCCAAATTTTCTTTCAAGTTTATTTAACCATTTCATATAATTTTCCTTCCATATTTATAAAAAATTTATAAAAAGCTTTCCTTAATTAAGTGCTGCTTCGCCAAAATAAAGTAATGCTTGCTGTTCTGCTCTTTTCCCTCAAAGTAACAATCATCTGTATGTCGTATTCTCTCAATATCGAAATCGGCAAACAACTTTAATACATCTTTCAATGTAACATAGAAATGAGGTATTCCTTTTTCAGGTCCCGCAGAAGTTTTTACTACTGTGTTTTCATCAAGCTTTGGGTACCCCGTATCTTTAAATGACCAAGATTCCTTTGAACATAGAGTAAGATAAACTTCTCCATTGGGTTTCAAAACCCTGCTAACTTCTGACAGAATTTTTTCCATTCCCTGAGTATCTGTATGTGATACGACATGGTAGGCAAAGACACAGTCGAATGAGTCGTCCTTGTAGGGAAGACTAAGCATATCCGCAACATTTAAATCAACAGCTAATCCTTCATTTTTTGCCCATTTTTCTAAATGGTTTATACCCTCTTGTGACAAGTCAAACGCCGAAACATTAAATCCCTGTTTAGCAAAAAATATAGCATGCCTTCCTAAACCACTGCCAAAATCAAGGACATCTTTATAGCCGTTTTCCTTCCATCGATTTGCAATATAATAACTCTCCTCACTTGGTCTTAACCAAATAAGGTTGTTCTCTTCTTTCCAATTCCATTCTTTTGAATCTGTCATTTTTCACCTCTGAAACTTTTAATTTTTGCAAAAACTTATTTAATAAATTTTTCAAATTCCTTTTCGGGCATTGTGCGTGTGAGTATTATTTTCAACTCTTTGTGCGGTTCTTCTTTTATGGTTGGTATATCAACACATTTCTCCCATTTTTCTGCCGTGCAATAAACAAGAGTTGACCAATTTGAGTTAAGAAATTCTCCGTTTTTATAAGCAGTTATATACATATTTTCTAATAAGAAATTGAAAGCCTTTGAAAATATACTTGATTCCATGCGTGTAAGAAGCTTTAATTCAGTCATAAACAAAGGTCCTGACTGCCGTATAGCATCATAAATTATTGTTGCATCGTAAGGCATGAGTTTCTTATTTTTACATTGCTTGAGCAGAAAATAAACAGAATTTGACAAATATGTGGTACGTTTTCGGTATGCTTTGCAATAAAATAGCTCATGGGAATCTATTAATGCAGTTGCATCTGTCCAACTAAACCCTATGTCAGATAGAGACGGTAAATAGGGATTAACATTGCATGTTATTATCCCTGCATATTCAAGATAATCTTTAAGCCTGTTCAAATATTCTGTACTCATGCGCTTCACCTAATAAACGATTGATACAATTTTCTTCTATAAATGTTTTTAAGAGTCCAACAGTTTTTCATAGATAGCATTAAAAATAATATTACATTTACTCAATACTTCCTTTGGAGCCTTTTCTATAAATTCATAATCCCTTTCACCTAAATTCAACACTTTAATCTGATCCATAAGGATATCACCTTTAGTAATAATATTAAATTCGTCAAGATTTACCTTGGTAAAGAAAGTACTTGTTGAATTTATTATGGGAACAACAGTTACAATCCCATTTAATTCTTTTTGTGTAAGTGGGTCAGAAATTATAAGTCCCGGACGATATCCTTTCTGTTCATGACCTTTAGATGGTAAAAAATTAATTTTAATTATATCTCCAAATTCTAAGTTGTTATAATTGTTTTTATTAATATTTGCCATTATGCTACCACTCTTCTTTTCCCACAGGGTTACACCAGCCAATATCAATCTTTTGATTTAGTTTTTCACCTTTTGATTTTTCTGCCAGCATTTCAAATTTTGATTTTTCCTGTGTCTTTTTCAATATAAGTTTATTTCCTTCTACATCCATATTAAAGCTTATGTTTTCAAAGTTATTACTATCTATATTAAGCTTTTCCAATATTACCTTTGGTATGCGTATAGCCGCACTGTTACCCCACTTGGATAAGTTTGTATGCATTTATAACACCTCTCTGTACTAAATCTATAGTTAGTATATACTCGTATATACATATTGTCAAGTAATAATATTTACAATTATTTTTACATAGATAGTGAATTGAATGACTTTCATGACGGAACTGCAGAATATAATGTAATGAATAAAAATACCTGTGCAAATCCTCTTTTTACACAGGTGTTCAATCACTACGATTTTGTTAGATGATGTATTTAATTTTTCTATTTTGGAAAAGCTCTTCTATATCTTTTTCAAAAAATTGTTTTATTTCATCTAAATTCTCTTTCGGGTATACATATTTTCCATAACCAAACTGACCATATTTATATTTTCGTTCTTCATCAACCATAGGCAGTGCGCTTTCAGGGAATACCTGAAGTATCCTGTTTTTAGCCGTCGTTGTATAGCGGTGAGATATAATTTCGAAAGTTACCGGAAATTTCAAAGCCTTAGGAATCTCTGATTTTAGCCTTAGAAGCAAATCATGGTACTCTTCTTTCCAATTAGGATATATGAATACGGGGGCAATTAAATATCCTATGGGATAACCTGACTCTGCAGCATTTATGCTTGCCTCTATCCTTTTATCCCTGGATGCTGTAAAATGCTCATATTTTTCTATTACAGAGGTAGTGTTAATACTGAATCTTATTTCTGTATGTCCATTATGTTCTAAATTTAGTAATGAATCTATATCATTATACTTCGTTACGAATCTAAACCTTCCATTTTCCTCACTCCCAAAGAATGTTATGGCTTTTTTCAATGAATGGGTGTATGGTTCAACCGGTACCGGATCAGATGTAGCAGCTCCTTCAAATATGGTTTCTTCAGGAACCCTTTCGTTTATATATTTCTTCGCCTGATTAAGAATATCATCTACGTTAGCGTATACTTTTACAAAGGGCTTATCCCCTAACATAGTATTTAAGTAACAATACTCGCATTGTCCCATACAGCCTGATACCAGCGGCATCTGATAATGTGCAGATGGCTTGCATGTCTGAAATTTTAACCCCTTTTTAATTCCGACAATCAAAGTCCTTTTCCCTTCTTTATATTGCTCACACAGAACGTCACCCGGAATATATTGTTTTATTTTATTTGATGATATACTTACTATTTCAACATTGGGATTATCGTTGAATTTGGCAAATATATCCTTAGCCATATCGTATTCCAGTGCTTCTTTCTGAAAGATTATCCTTTTTGGTACAAACATTTTTATCCCTGATTAACCGGCAAATCCGATTTTATTCCTTTCTGTTTTGGTGCTTATTATTATATTCATTATGTTCCTGAATAATTAGCCTTTTATACTTTCACCAAAATCAGCAGGATTTATTCATTTTCAAGTCTGAACTCCGTGTTGCCCTTACAATATATTCAGATTAAATGTTCTATGAACCAGGCGTTTGCTTTGGAGGATATCATTTACTTCTGCTTCCTTCATTCAAATCCCCCTCTTTGAAGTTTTTAAAGGATTCTCTGATTCTCAGCAGCATTACACGTATAGAGTCAGGCTTTACGTTTAGCTCCTCTGCTATTTCCCTGTTGCTGTAGCCCATGCTTTTCATATTCAATAAAAGCCTGCTTCTGGGCTTTAACTTATCAACATAAAATTTGAGATCATCATATGAAATGTCTGAAAAAACTGTATCTTCCGCACCTTCAACAAAAGATAAATTATCTTCAAAAGTATACATATCACCGCAATAATCTGCATTTTTTTTATCAAGTATTTTATAGGATGTGTTTACGACTGTATTTACAAGATATTTCTTCACTTCATAATCTTCAGAATTAATTAATTTCTGATAGTTTTTTGCGACTTTAATAAACGCTTCTTCCACTGCGTCCTCTGCTTCATGCCAGTCATTTAATTTGGAATATGCAAGTCTTATCATTTCTTTTCTGTACTTGCCGTATAGACCACAAATAAATTCTTTTGAATGTTTGTCGAATGAGAATGGCTTTTCGTTATTCATATTTTTTCCCCCGATATTATCGTAAGTTAATTTTACATCAATGATCTATGTTTTTCAACAGCTTATTACAAACAAAAAGCTTCATCATTCACAAGATTTACTTACATAGAAATTTCATTTCGTTGACATTCATATAAGTAGGTTAAGCAGCCGTTGTCGTGGTACAACCTCATCTACCAAACTATTTAATCCCTAACGATTACATATTGTTTATGCGTTGCCATGATCAAAAATTTTCCAGATACCAAATCTTTTTATTAATGTATATTCTTCTTTTCTGTTGTACGATTCATCTGTCAAAAAACCTTTTTGCTCATCAATAGGAATTAATGTATATTCAGCTACAAATTTTTTCACATCTTCAATTTGTACACCGCTGGCAAAGTGTCGTTCTTCGGATGTTAATTTTATTTGCTCCATTTCCTCTCCGGAAACATTAATTTCTTCAATACTTTTAACATCTACACTTTTTATATTATAGACATCAGAATGGGTTGAAAGATACTCATCACTCTTGTCATAAAAATCATCTAACAGTCTTAAAGTCAGAAGCTCCTTTTCACCGGTTTTATGAGCAAGTAAATATTCATTTAGAACTTCCTGCGCATCTAATTTGTTTAATGCGTTTAAATCAAAAGAACTCCCTGTACTTTTTTGATTAAAATAGAATATTGTCTCAATAACTAACATTGCAAAGAGACAAAAAATAATTATATTCTTTTTATTGTTGCTAATTTTTTCTGACATATTACCCTCCCTATTTTAATAAATCTGATATTATAAGCCTATCATGTGCGAATTTATTCATAACATATATAATAATTTCATTAACTAAAGATAAATGGGCTACTGTACAGACCATATTCAACAGCCCACTTAAAATTTACTTATTCACAATAGTAAAAATCTTATAGCGGACGTCTATAAAAAGAAACATTTTCACTGGTTGGAAGATAAACATCCTGTTTATCCGTAGTATGTGCTGAAAACCTTATTAAAGATCCGTCACCATAAGTAGTGAGCCCTACATGTGAATAAGCGTTCCAGGATACTATACATCCCGCATAAATTATGCTTCTATTACTAGTCCATGCGAAGTTTTCATTGTTGTTTACATGAATACAAACCCCTTCAGATCCATTGTATCCTGTTCGTATCCAATTTAATGAACCCGGATACCAACTGCTAGTTTGTGGAAGTCCACCTCCTTGATTAAGACAATATGAAACAAAATTGGCACAATTACTAGAGTATTCTCCATGATGGTCATAGAAATGGTTTATAGCGTAATCCCTTGCACCTAATCTGTCGTATGAAGAATATGTTATTCCTAAAGGTTCATTATGATCGCTGTTAAGAGCAGTAATTGCTTGTACAGCTTGTTTTCCATTATTTACTGCTTCTTCATCACTCAGTTTAAGAGTATCTAAAGGATATAATCCATCCTCACTAATATATGAAATATTATAAATCATATTTTCATTAGTGATTGACTCTAAATCGCTATTAAGAATTTCAACTTCAAAACGGAACATTGTTCTGTATGGCTTATTAAAATATAAGCTGTTGACTTCTTCAACATATTCATCAATAAGAGTTTGTGCAGTATTTCTTTCATTAGGATCTACAGATGATTTTAGGGTTTCGCTGAGACCTTTATAATATGGCATTTCCGTCGCATTTTTTACCAATGTCATGTCAGTTGATAGTGTAACATAAAATTTTGTTGTATTGTCACTTCTCTTAAAATATTCTATTTCCCATTCGAAATTTTCAAAAGAATAGTTTTCCCCAAAGACGTTTCCTATTTGTTCAATTATTTCTTGGGTTAGCTTTTCCTTTTGTAAATTTGTTAATTCTTTGCTATCAAATTCATAATCTGATAATATATCTAATTCTGCATTTTCTTCTTCACTGCCTACATTTGCATAAACATTTATACATGTACTAGAAAGTACCAATAGCAATATCATTGTGTACGACAAAAATTTTTTCATTGTTTCCTCCTTCTCCTTTTTCGTTAAAGATAATCTTATTTTTCAGCACATTCGTAGGTAATAATTTTCAAGCTGACATCTTTTCTTTTGTGTTTTTCAAGCTGACCTTTTTCAATCACGTTACTAAGATTTATTAACTAAGTAACCAATGAATACTTCTAATATCAATTTATAGATATTAGATATTTGATTACATTATTCAATTAATCTTAAATAAACTTGCCAATATTTTTCTTAACTCCTAATTAATAAAACCACTTTTACACGTAAAGTGCAAAACCTTTGATGTCATAATCTAAAAACTATAAGTACAACGGTATCGCCTCCAAATTATATGATTTCAAAATGCAGTAAGGTGTTTATATGTTCAAGGCTTTTACTTTACATTAAGTTCTATTTAATAATCAATTGTTTTCGAATACAGGGTCGATTCTTCAATAATTTTATTGTTTTTATCATACACTATAGCTACGCTTTTCACCCTATATGTGTATCCGGAACTGACAGTTGATGTTTCATTTACATAGGAATAAATATCTTTATTTCCACTCCAACTGTCAATATTAACCCAACTGTTGTTAGCATATCTCTGTAAATAAAGTGTCAGTTTCACTTTATAACAATTAGAACACTTGGCGTCACCTGCTAAAGCAGCAATGCCTTTATCAATATTAAAATTACACTGATGACTTTCAAGTGCTATATATGCAGGATTTAACTCAATTCCCTCAACTGAATTTGTAATTACTGTAAATGTTAATAATAATGTTAAGAATACGAATAATACTGATATTTTTTTCATGTCTCCTCCTATCTTATTTATCCCTTTACCTATATAAACCCTAAAGTTGTCAAAATCGTTACACTTTTTTTAAATAAATTTATTAAGGTTATTTAATATCTTTATTTCTCTATACTTTCTGAAATTTCTTTTAATGTATCCACATCTATGTTACCAGAAACAACAAACTTGTATTCATCATTTTGATATATGATTATATTGCGGCTGTTATCTTCTTTCTTGTACAATAATCCCATGCAATCATTTATCAAAATATTTTCCTTGCTGCAATTCTCGGTATCTAATTGTAACGGTGCAGATAAAGTGCTGAAAGAATATGTTATGCTTGAATCGTCAGTTTTATTTGAATAAATTATAGTTCCAATGGTTTCCATGTTGTTTTTTATATTCACTTCGTATTTATCCGGTATATATCTCGGATAATAATACCCTTCAAATTCCTCAATACTTTGATTGTTTTTGGGTTCAAGCCTGAACTCCGTGTATTCACCCTTATCATTTATATTAAGATTGAATGTTTTTATGAACCAGGCGCTTACTTTACCAAAAATCGGAGGATAGAAAATGAAGGTCAATAACAAAACTGCAGCCGTCATTGCCATAGTCTTGAAAATCTGATTATTTCTACGGCGTTTTCTGCCTTTTTTATACATTTCGTCAAATTTGTCATACATTCGCTTGTCAAAGTCGGAAAGTCCTGGAATTTCTTCGTCATCATTTGCAAAGGAGTCAAAAAGCTTCATGTCCTGATTAAACTGAACCTCCGCAGCACGATGAATTAAATGTTCAGCCTCCGGGCTAAAAGTTTCATTGATTTTATTATTGTTTTTCTCCATTATACCTTACTCCTTAAACTTTTTTATTCACTACTATATAAACCCATTTAGAGCTAAAAGCGTTACACTTTTTGAGAAAAATATTGTTAAATTATTTTTAATATTCTGTTCATAGGTGAACCTTGTCTATTTGGTTATATTCATATCGATTTTTGAAACTATAAAATAAAAATAACGGATCCATATCAGATCCGTCATTTTTTTGCATTATCGTTCTATTTGTTATTGCTATCATCCTCTTTTTTTGTTGTTCTTTTATTATTAAACTTCATATTGGAGCTTCCTTTAAAAGAATTTTTATTTTTATCCTTAAAGGTATTGTTCAGTTCGTAAACCATATAGCTGTTGCTGTCAGTTAATTCGCTGTCGTTTCTATAGATGTCAGATTCTTTTCCATTTTGATATTTGTCAGTCATATCACACAACCTTCCTACTTATTTTTTTCTATTAATTATTATTTGTATTATTAAAAAAAATATGAAAAATAATCTGAGAAATTCTAAACATTTCAGAACATATACTGACTTTTCATATATCTCTATGCATAAAGCTATATCTCATCTCTTGGATGCGGCGGAAATATTGT
>DHUT01000099.1:0-4646 GCA_002409285.1 Firmicutes bacterium UBA5227
GCTACAGCCAACAATTTTCTGCTTAAGTTTCAGTCAGATATATTAAATGTCAATATCGAAAGACCTGAGATTACTGAAACAACTGCACTTGGAGCCGCATATCTGGCGGGGCTTGCAGTTGGATTTTGGAAGTCAAAGGGTGAAATTGCACAAAACTGGAGCATAAGCAAAAAATTCAGACCCGAAATGGATGAAGAAAAAAGAAATCAGCTATATGAAGGCTGGCAAAAGGCAGTTGGAAGATCAAAAGCATGGATAGAATAAAATTATTATAAATTAAAATTTAATGGAGGATTTATGGATACTAAATTTTTTATTAACAACAGGAAAAAATTTGCCGAAAGAATGGAAGATTACTCAACAGCAGTATTTTTCTCAGGCATGGCACCAAGAGAAAGTGCAGACGCATCCTACGGCTTTTCCGTGGACAGAAACTTTTTCTATCTTACGGGAATTGACAGGGAGGATATGATTTTATTAATTAATAAAATAGGCGGCAAGGTAACAGAAACTTTGTATATCCCACCGGTTGATGAACATTTTGAAAAATGGTTCGGAATATTAATGAAAAAAGAAGAGGCCACAGAAACATCAGGAGTAAAATTAATTCAGGATAAAAATGAATTCATGAATCAGTTTGCAAGCAAGCTTTCTTCTTCAGACAGACCTGATAATGTATATATATTTTCATATATAACAGGCAAGGATGAACCCTATGACCAGTATAGAAAACTTGCTCACTGGACGAGAAACCAGTATCCGGCGGTAAATATAAAAAATTCTCTTGACATAATGATTGAATTGAGAAGTACTAAGACAGAAGAAGAAGTAAATGAGATTAAGACTGCAATAGGATATACAAAGGAAGCACTGGAATTTGTAATGAAGAATTTAAAGCCCGGCAGATTTGAATACCAGGTAAGAGCAGACTTTGAATACCAGTTAATGCTTAGAAACTCAAAACCAAGTTTCAAAACAATCGGTGCTTCGGGAGAAAAAGGCGTAATTCTTCACTACATAGATTTACAGCAAAAAATTCAAGACGGAAATCTAATTCTGCTGGATCTGGGAGCACTGTCAAATAACTATGCCTCAGATATCAGCAGAACCTATCCTGCCAACGGTAAATTTACACAAAGGCAAAAGGATATTTACAACGTCGTTCTGGAAGCTCAGGATGTTACAATAAACGCAATGCATGTCGGTGCATCGGAAATTGCGGTAAACGATGCAGTTAAATCCCATTTTGCAAAATGGCTGAAAACCTTGAATGTCATAAGCGATGACTCAGACGTTGAAAAGTATTATTATCACAGCATAGGTCATCCTCTGGGACTCGATGTTCATGATCTTAGAAGAAGAGACAAGACCATGCAGGAAAATAACGTATATACAGTTGAGCCGGGTCTTTACATTAAGGAAGAAGGAATCGGAATCAGGATTGAAGATGATGTGTGGGTTACAAAAGACGGAATAGTCAATCTTTCAAAGGATATTATTAAAACAGCGGAAGATGTTGAAAATTTTATGAAATAAACTGACAAAGAGGCTGCGGAGCAGCCTCTTATAATAACAGTTATTTTACGTAATAGACATAAATATCATCAATTAATTCCTTATAAATTTTATTATCAATTTCCAGATAATCCAAATGAGCCAACGTTTCACCCACAGCAAACCATTTTTGCTGAGCAGGTGCTTCACTCCAGTTTTTAGCTTTTAACGACCATTTCATTTTCCCTGCTATATCATATGCATTTAACCCCGAATTAGCCGTTACAATTTCAAAGACTTCTTCAAGACGCAGTTCATGGTGGTGAATTAGCTCATCTACTCGATGGTATAAATCCATGTCATTGTTCCTATGGGCAGGCAGTGTTAATTTAACCTCATATCCTTTTATTTTTTGCAGGCTGTCAATATAATCCTTAAGCGAATTTTCCACCATGGGCCATCTTGTGATATTAGGTGAAATATCAAACAGGATATGGTCACCTGAAAACAATATTTTTTCCTTTTTTAGGTACAGGCACATGTGTCCGGGTGTATGTCCCGGTGTCGAAATACATGTGAATTCATAGTTCCCAATATTAAATTTGGAGTTATCACTGACAGCGGTTATATTAAACAATTTATCGGGATTATATATTTTTGCTGGATTAGAAGTCCATAATGTTGCAAGTTCGTCCTTTGGGAATCCTTCTTTAACATAATCTTCTTCATTTTTGACCCAGTAGTTGTTCAGCATAAGTTTAACATATTCATAATCTACTTCACTCATGTATATTACGGAATCCTCTCTCATTACAGATGAAACAAGCCCGGTATGGTCTGAATGCATATGCGTTAAAAACATTTCAGTTTTATTTATATCTATGTCTAATTCCTTTAGCCCTGACATTAATGCTTCATAACAAACAGGAGAATTGAAGCCTGTATCAATTATTAAGTTTTTATCTTTAGTTTTGATAACATAGCAGTTTAAATTCTTAAGAGGGTTATTTGGCAACGGTATATAGATTGAATATATGTCTGGGTTGTCGTATATCTTCTTGTACATACTTCCTCCTTATTATTTTGCCTATTATACCATTTTTATTATAAAGATACTATTAATTAAAAATTTATTTATCCGAATTTTTTATAGAGGTGGCTTTCACAAAAAAAGTAAGGGCGTCAGCCCGCTGCTGTCCTTTGGGCTATACCCTCGGGATGACACGTTCGACGCCTGTGGATTATATTTTCAGCTAATTATAAATAATTAACTCTACACGGAATGTTGACTGTGCTTTAAGAATTATTTAGCAGTAATTTCAGGATATATTCCGTTTACTATCTGCATTTTCATGTTTTGGATGGCATATCCGTTATCATCTTTCCATGTCTTTGTGTTGTCATCCTTGCTGAATATAACACTGAAGGTTTGTTCTCCTTCGGCTGACGTTCCAATAACATAGCGGTCTGATGATGAAGCAAGCGACTTCATAGTATCAGTTGTCGCATATTCTCCAAATATATCTTCCGTACCAAGAGCAGTTCCGGCCTCCTCTATTTTTATTTTTGCTGTTATTACCTGAGCCAGGTCAAAATTGAAGATGTCTCCATCGGACAAGTAGTTTAATTTAATATCTTTACCCTCAAAAGGCTTTCCGCTTCCTGCATTTGTAGATGCTTCCCAGGTATTGGCAATTATTACACCGTTTCTTCCTATTACTTTGCCCTCGTTGCCTTTGATAAACATGGCAGTATCTTCGTCTATGCCTATCCCGATGTTTTGATTGCTGCATACCATGGCAACCACAAGCCTTCCCAGTCTTCCTCTCGCATCAAAATGTGAATCGGTTAATCCGTAAGACTTTGCGAATCCGAAACCTGTGGATAAAAACATCTGGCTGTTGTCATCTATCTTTTTATAGTCAACGGGCAGAATTTTCACAGGGGAATTTTTAGTTAAAACTTCATGACTGTATGAATTTGCGTGCATTGGGTCACTTAATACATGATCTCCAGCACTTGAACCTGTAAGAACGCCTCCGTTTGCAAAGAGCTGCCGAACAGATGTCATAAGCCTTGAATCGGTACCGTCATCATTTAAAAAGCTTCTGGCGTGTTTTCCCTGGTCACCTCCGGAAAAGTATGCTATCGTTGCAATATCCGCCAAATCAATATTACTCTGGCTGACAGAGGCTTCCTTATAATTATCAATGGCAATAGGTATAAAATGAGGTTCAAATCCATGGGCGGCAAAAGCAGCCTGACCCTGTGCAGGTGATGTATTATAGTTATTTTGTGCAATTTCAAGGTTTTCAGATGAGCTCCCTGCTATAAGTATAACTGGAGTTCTGCCTCCGGCTGCTGTTCTCAGGGCTTCATAAATTGCATCATTATCCTCTTCTAATGCTCCGCCAATTGGTGCCACTGTAGGTTCTGTATTAACGGCATTTCCAGATAGATCCTTTACTATATCCTTAAAATCAACTTTGTAATATTCACCGGCTGCTATACTTGTGCTGTTCTGCAGTTTTATTTCTGCTGTTGTTCTGCTGTCATTTCTGCCCCATGTAACAGAAGCACCAGTCAGGTCAATATTTTTGCTGGAATCGGTAGCTGCGTGGGGTTCACTGAGAACCGTAATTTTTCCGATAAATTCTTCTGGTGATTTCGTTTTTGTCAGAGAATCACTCATGATTTCACTGAATGTAATTCTAATAATATCATTTTTTTCACCATGCATTGGGGTATGAACCTTTGCTATAGGACTGTATTTATCTTCAACAACTTCCTTTGAGACGCTGTCATTTATTTTAACGGAGACGCCTGAGTCCTTGACCGTATTGAATTTTAATGTTACATTGTCTCCTTTTTTAAGCTCTAAGGGTTTAGGCAATTCAATTTTGAGACCCAGATCAGAAATCCAGGTTAGCTTGACGTCATCCAATTTAATGCCTGAAGGAGATGAGTTAACATACATGGCTTTAATTAGTTCAGGTGCTGCAATATTCTTTACCCTGTTCCTTACTTCCTTGTCAAAAGTCACATACAGACTGTCGAAAGAACCTTCCTCCATTTCGAAAAAGTTTATATTATACGGCTTACCATCATCTATTATTACATCCATAATAGAATAGTTTGATATTTCAAACGAC
>DHUT01000099.1:4931-13609 GCA_002409285.1 Firmicutes bacterium UBA5227
GGGCAGATCCTCCACAGTATACTCGGTTTCGGGTTTCATAATACCATTATTATGTACAACCATATTACCGGCTCTTAGGCTCATGGAAGAAGGAATGCATTTAGAAGCATATACAGAGCGGAGAACTCCATTGTGAACATCATTGTAAAGCATTGGAAAATTACCGTTATAATTTCCGTAATCTACATCGCTGTCATATTCATAATAATATGCAGGACCAATTTCGCTTGCCTTTCCCCCGGGAAAGGCTCTGATTGCTGCTGCCGCAAGGTATTGCCTATCCTTATCAAGTTTAATGAAGTTTCCATTTTCAACTGTTCCATCATTTGCATATGGATTAACCATTCTGAAAAAATTTGAGTATGAGTTTAAGTTTTCCTCATAATAATTAGAATCATTTATGTATCCCATGCACATTGCTTTTTTAACATCATTGACAAATACATTTACATCCTTATACGTATTGTCAGGCTGTAATGTAATAAGATATGAAAGCAGATCAGGTATGTTGACTGTTTTAGCTGTACCTGAAAGCTTTTCATATCCAGGAATAGACATTTCTTCAACTATTTTGGCTATTTTGTCCGTATCATTTCCTGCGGAGTTTATTTCGGACATACATTTTAAAAATACCTTAGTGCTGTCTGTTTCTGTTTTCTCCGCATAGGCAAATGAAAATTGACTTGCCATAATAACAAAGCTCAGAAAAAAACTGATTAAACGTTTACTTTTCATTGTTGGTCTCCTTATTTTTTTAATATATCACTTTATCAAAATGCAAGAATTGTGCCATATTAAGAAACGATAGTATATCAATAAATATTTCGGTCGATAATATTAATTGGTGATTATTTTATATCCAATTGCCATTAATATTTGCCAATAAGAATCAGTGAATTATATTACAGTAGACCCTTTCACATTGTTCAGTATAACGTAAAAAATAAAATAAAATTTTAATTTTAATCATTTTCTAATTTTCCATTAATAACTTTTAAATTAATTAAGCGTATGATATAATTAATATAATTGGAATATGGGGAGATGCTGAATGGAAATATTATTAGGATTAGCTGTATTTTTCATCTTTATAGGTTCCGCAATTAAAGTTGGAGCTGTAATGCTGAAGGTGCTGTTTACAATCATAGGTTCTGTAGTTGGATTTGTTCTTATAATGGCTCTTATACCCTTGGGTATCGGACTATTGATTATACCTGCCCTAATTATAGGAATAATTGTTGCGGTAGTAAAGTGTATAAAAATGATTTGTTAGTTAAAAAATGTTGACAAATGTTTGAGATTTATGTATAGTTTTACACATAGTAAACAATAATAAATAAACAGTTAAAGCGATGAAGAGAAGAGTAATTTTGCAATCATGACAAAGAGAACCGGGGAAGGTGTGAGCCGGGGATTGATTCATTATGAACATGGTCTTGGAGCTTTGTACCTGAGCGGAAGTAAGGGTATGACGAGGCATACGTTATATGCCAGGGTTAAACCCGTTGAGGCACATATTGTGAGGTATGTGCGAATAAGAGTGGTAACGCGGAATTTCGCCTCTTTGCTTATGCAAAGAGGCTTTTTCATAGCCCTAACCCCATTAAAATATTAGGAGGAAGTGTGTAAAGTATGAATAAAGGAAAATATTACTTAACAACGGCAATTGCATATACATCCGGCAAACCCCATATAGGAAATACATATGAAATAGTTCTTGCCGACAGTATTGCAAGATTCAAAAAGTTAAACGGGTACGATGTATATTTCCAAACCGGAACAGACGAACATGGAGAAAAAATTCAAATTAAAGCAAAAGAAGCAAATAAGACGCCTCAGCAGTTCGTGGATGAGGTAGCAGGAGAAATCAAACGAATATGGGATTTGATGAACACCAGCTATGATAAATTTGTTCGAACAACTGACCCTGTACATGTGGAAAAAGTACAGCAAATATTTAAAAAGCTTTATGACCAGGGTGACATATATAAAGGATATTATGAAGGATGGTATTGCACACCTGATGAAGCATTCTTTACGGAATCCCAGCTAATTGACGGAAAATGTCCTGATTGCGGAAGAGAAGTACACATGGCAAGAGAAGAGGCATATTTCTTTAAGATGAGCAAGTATGCCGACAGATTGATGAAACATATTGAAGAAAACCCCAAATTTATTCAGCCTGAATCACGCAAAAATGAAATGGTTAATAATTTTATTAAGCCCGGGCTCCAAGACCTTTGCGTTTCGAGAACTTCATTTGACTGGGGTATTCCGGTAACCTTTGATGAAGGTCACGTTGTATATGTGTGGATTGATGCGTTAAGCAACTATATTACCTTCTTGGGATATGATGTGGATGGGAATCACGGTGATTTATATAAAAAATATTGGCCTGCGGATCTTCATTTAATAGGAAAAGATATATTAAGATTCCATACCATTTACTGGCCTATCCTGCTTATGGCATTAGGAGAGGAGCTTCCGAAACAGGTGTTCGGTCATCCATGGCTTTTGATCGGTGAAAATAAAATGAGCAAATCAAAGGGAAATGTAATTTATGCAGATGATTTGGCAGGTCTGTTCGGAGTCGATGCAATCAGATACTTTGTATTGCACGAAATGCCGTTTGCAAATGACGGCACATTGACCTATGAACTATTAATCGAAAGAATAAATTCTGACCTGGCAAATATTCTTGGAAACTTGGTCAACAGAACCGTTACTATGACAAACAAATATTTCAACGGAGAAGTTCTTCCACAGACAGACTGTGAGCCAATAGATGATGAGCTGATCAGGCTTGCTCTTGAAACTCCTGTAAAAGTTGAAAAGAAAATGGATGATCTGAGAGTATCCGATGCTATTGATGAAATATTTGCACTTTTGAGAAGAAGCAATAAGTATATTGATGAAACCCAGCCCTGGATTCTCGGAAAAGATGAAAGCAAGAAAGCAAGGCTTGGAACAGTATTATACAACCTGTTGGAATCAATCAGGATAGCTGCAGTTTTGTTAGAACCATTTTTGCCTGAAACTTCGCAAAAAATATTAAAGCAGTTAAATACCGAAAAGAAAGACTGGGAATCACTGCAAAGTTTTGACGGGATGGCTCCGGGACAAAAAGTCGGTATACCGGAAATATTATTTGCAAGAATTGATGCGGTAAAAAAGATGGAAGAAATAACTAAAATTAGCGAAACAAAGGAAACTCCAAAAGCTGAAGCTGAGATTAAGGGCGAAAAAAACCCTGAAGAAAAAGAAGAAGTTGATAACAACCTTGTAACAATTGATGATTTTGATAAATTAGACCTGAGAGTTGCAGAAGTTATCAAGGCAGAAAAACATCCTAATGCCGACAAGCTTCTTGTGTTTCAGCTCAAGGTTGGAGATGAGACAAGGCAGGTAGTTTCGGGAATTGCAAAATATTACAAGCCTGAAGAACTGGTTGGTAAGAAGGTTGTGATGGTTTATAATTTAAAACCTGTCACACTGAGAGGAATTGAATCCAAAGGAATGCTTCTGACCGCCGAAAAAGGGAAGAGGTTAACCATGCTTTCAACGCTTGAAGATATAGAAAGCGGAGCAACAGTATCGTAATGAAAATAGCTGAACCGTAGTTCAGCTATTATTTCTATAATTTCTCTATGCTTCTTTTTTCCATAAACCGTGGAGATTGCAATACTCATATGCGGCAACTGCTTTGTCGCCGTCATTCAATGCGAATACAGCCTTTGGTTCATCCCCCGGGTTCAGGCATTTTCTCTGAACTCCTTCTTTTGTTTCAAGATAAATCCATTGAATCCAGTGTTCTTCAACCATTGGATGAGTTACGCTTCCTACTTTAACTGTAACTTTGTTTCCTTCAACCTCAATTACAGGGACATGTTTTTCAACAGCAGCGTCAACAGTGTTTGGAGTAAGCTCTTCCATTTCGTTTCCACAGCATACTAAAGTGCCGCCACCTTCATTAATCAGACATACTAAATTACCACAGGTATTACATTTAAAAAATTTCGCTTTGCACATATTGTCCTCCTAAAATTATATAATTTAACGATTAATTTATACCCATTAATATACCCCTTAAACATATTGTTACTTAATTAGCTTGTTTTTTAATTTTCAGCGTCTGGGTTGATCACAGCCACTGCACTAACCATATAACATATTCACTCTTTATAAAGCAATTATAGCACATAATTTAATTATATTATCAATTTTTTGTAATTTTTATTTAAATTTATTAATTTTGTGATATAATATGTAAAATGCAGCCTTGGAGGGAAACATGAAGGAAAAGGAAGTCAAGGTTCTTAATATTGATAAAGAAGAGATTGAAAGAAAGCTTATTAATATTGGAGCAAATCTAATTAAAGATGAAAATCAGATAAATTACAGGTTTGATACTGATGACGGTTTTCTCAAAAAAACGTACAATGGCTATTTAAGAATAAGAATTACTAAAAATTTATTAAATGGTGAAGTAAAACACACACTGACATTTAAAAGAGCCCTAAAGAGAAATACTTTAAGAATAAATGAGGAAACCGAAACAGAAATTTCCGATTGGGAAAGCACTGCAAAAATATTAGTCTTTTTAGGTTACAAGCAAAAAAGACCCGGATATAAGCACAGAAGGTCATACAAATATGATAATATAATCTTTGAAATTGACACATGGGATGAGGATACCTACTCAAAGCCTTACCTTGAAATAGAAATGAACTCGGAGGAAGACCTGGAAAGAGCAATACTACTTTTAGATTTAGACAGAAGTCAGGTTACAACGAAGCCCATTGATGAGCTTAGCAAGGAATAAAAATATGTCTGTCAATCAGTAAAAAATATTTGCATGAATAAAAAAATATGGTATACTATTTTCAAATTTGTCTTGTATCTGTTTTACAGAACGAGAACAGGAGGATAATATGAATAGAAATTCTAAAGCAGGCAAACTTACCTTTATGGGAGTTATGCTGGCGCTTACAATTGTTTTTGTTGCTTTGACAGCAATTCCTACAACTTCCGCTTCAATGGCTCTTTTGATATTTTTGCCAACAATAGTGACAAGTATCATTCAGGGACCTAAATCCGGAGCTGCAATGGGAGCCTTCGCAGGTGCCGCAACATTGATTCGAGCTTTATCAGCTCCCACATCTCCGCTGGACTATCTTTTTTTAAATCCTTTAGTTGCAATTTTACCCAGGATTTTTATCGGAGTAGTTCCGTACTATGTTTATAAATTACTTAAAGACCTAATTAAATCTAAAACAATAACGCTTTTGATTGCAGGGGTTTCGGGAGCAATTACGAATACTGCCCTTGTTATTTTGATGCTCTATGTTGTTTACAGCGAAGAGATTGTGAAAATGAGTGCCGAGCTTGGTATTGGAACTACCTTTGCGGCATTTGCAATATTTTTAATTTCCACAAGTGCGCTGATAGAAAGCTCTGTGGCGGGAATAGGTACTGCTGCCGTAGTTAATGTATACAATAAAATTAATAAGTAGGAGGAACATATGATTTTAGCAGTGGATATAGGCAATACTAATATTGTTGTGGGGGTTTACGACGGAGATAAGCTTGCAGGAAGCTGGAGAATGGTTACGAGAAGTGAGAAAACTTCGGATGAATATGGTATATCTATAGTCAATTTATTGGAATACAGCAATATTGACCATATAAAAATAAAGAGCGCAATAGTTTCATCAGTCGTACCAAATGTAATGCATTCTTTTGAAAACGCATTAAGAAAATATTTTAATATTTCTCCAATAATAGTAGGACCTGGAATTAAAACAGGGATAACAATATCCACAGAGAATCCACGGGAGGTAGGCGCAGACAGAATTGTCGGTATTGTTGCTGCATATCATATGTTTGGAGGCCCATTGATTGTAATAGACTTCGGAACGGCAACCACCTATGATGTGGTAAGTGAAAAGGGAGAATTCAAGTATGGTATTACATCACCGGGAATTCAAATTACAGCAGATGCATTGTGGCAAAGAACAGCACAGCTGCCAAGCGTTGAAATAAAAAAACCCGAGTCCATACTTGCAAAAAATACTGTAACCAGCATACAGGCAGGTCTGGTTTACGGCTACATCGGACAGGTGGAATACATTATAAAAAAAATAAAGGAAGAACTGGCAGCAGAAAATATGAAGGTTGTTGCTACGGGAGGATTAGGAAGAATAATCTACGATGAAACATCAATGATTGATGTATATGACCCAGAGCTGCTATTCAAGGGCTTAAAAATAATCCACGATAAAAATCAGAAATAATATAAGTTGATTTTGCAGAAAAAGCAACCGTGTAAATTATGGTTACACAGCTGCTTTTTTTATACAAAAATTTTTATTGACAAGGATGTTATATTGTATATAATGGATATATACAATATAACTATGGTGGTGGAGATGAAAATTATTATAAGTAATTCCGGAGGTCAGCCTATATATGAGCAAATTGCTTCTCAAATAAAGTCCATGATTATTTCCGGAGAATTAAATGAAGGAGATTTGCTGCCTTCAATGAGGCTTCTTGCCAAGGAGTTGAGAATTAGTGTAATTACTACAAAGAGGGCATATGAGGAGCTTGAAAAAGAAGGCTTCATTGTTTCTGTTACAGGAAAAGGCAGCTATGTGGCCAGCAAAAATATAGAATTAATAAGAGAGCAGCAGCTAAAAGAAATAGAAAATCATATGCAGTCTATGTCAGAGCTGGCGTCAAGCTGTGGTATAGAGCTGGACGAATTAATAGAAATGATGACTTTGATATATAAAGGAGAATAACATGGAGTACGCATTAAAACTTGAGAATGTGACTAAAGAATATAAGGACTTTAAATTGGAACATGTAAATATTAATTTACCCAAAGGAGCCATAATGGGGTTCATAGGAGAAAATGGAGCAGGCAAAAGCACAACCATAAAGCTCATTATGGATCTGATAAGCCGCGATGAAGGTACAATTACAATTTTTGGGAAAGACAACAGGGATGACATGAAATCAATCAAAGAAAAAATAGGCGTTGTAATGGACGAATCAGCCTTTCCGGAAAATTTAAATGCTGTGGAAATTAACAGTATAATGAAAAGAATATATAAAACCTGGGGAGAAAACAAGTTTTACGAGCTACTTGGTAAGTTTTCAATTAACCGTAATAAACCTGTAAAGGAATATTCAAGGGGTATGAGGATGAAGCTGTCCATAGCTGCCGCCCTGTCTCACAATTCGGAACTACTGATAATGGATGAAGCCACAAGCGGTCTGGATCCTATTGTCAGGGAAGAAATTCTCGATATTTTCATGGATTTTATTCAGGACGAAAATCATTCAATTTTCCTGTCATCACATATAATCAGCGATTTGGAAAAAATATGCGATTATATAACCTTTATTCATGGGGGAAAAATAATTTTTTCGGAAACAAAGGATGACCTGCTGGATAATTACGGCATTTTGAAATGTTCAGAAGAAGAATTCAAAAAAATAGACTCTCAAATTGTTAAGGGCATAAGAAGGAATAAATTTGGAATAGAAGCACTAATATTAAAAAATGAAATCAAAGGAAGCTATGTTGTAGATAAAGCCAGCATTGAAGACATAATGATATTTCATATAAAGGAGCAGGTACAATGAAAGGACTTATAATAAAAGATTTTCTAAATTTAAAAAAACATTCAAAATATTATATGATACTAATGATATTTTACTTTATTCTTGGGATTGCGAACGAAGACTTCATTATGTTCGGGTCTATGATAATAGTATTTTCTGCTATTTTGCCAATAACTGCAATTTCTTATGACGAAAAAAACAACTGGGACAGCTATGCGCTTACAATGCCCATTTCAAGAAAAGATTTGATTGTCAGCAGGTATATTCTTGGTATAATTCTCTTAATTTCATCCTTTTTTATAACTGTACTGCTTAATGTAGTATTGGGGAGTGGCTCATACCGGGAAAGTATTCTGGCAAGTTCAGCAATTTTGGCTGTGGGAATAATATTAATGTCTGTTATATTTCCTGTGATTTTTAAATATGGAGTTGAAAAAGGCAGAAATTTTATGCTGCTGATTGTGCTTGCTCCCACAGGAGCCGCTATGTTGTTGTCTAAGTTTGGTCTTACGCTGCCTGACAAGGAAGTCGGAAAAATTTTATTATATTCACTTCCTTTAATTACTGTTGCAGTTTTTACAGTATCAATTTTAATTTCCGTTTCCATATATAAAAAGAAGGAGTTTTAAGATTTCTTCATGCTGAACTGTAATATTCTGATTAGAAATATTACTATGTTGACAATATTCGTGTGGAAAGTGCAATTTTTAGGGTATAATTATTTGTAGGCATACTGAAGGAGTTGAAACTTATGCAATTTGTAAGAAAGGTTACAAACAGTAATGTACTGGAAGGAATAATAGATATACCCGAAGAATTGAAAAACAAAAAAGTAGAAATCATCGTACTTCCCTATGATGATTCTGTGCATATGGATATAGACGACATAAGAACCGTGCGAGGTGCTTCGTCCAAGTATATAAATGAAGAAGAACGACAAGCTTAATTAAGATATTTTTATTGTCTATTCTAACATGATTGGTTTTTTAACCACTATATGGAGCTAACCGTTTATTCGGCAGCTCCCTTTATAATGTTATAATCTT
>DHUT01000045.1:0-49795 GCA_002409285.1 Firmicutes bacterium UBA5227
GAAAAAATTATACATAGGATGGAGCAACCTTTTACTGACTATTATTTTATTCAATTAGGATGCAAAAGTATTGGAGTAATCAGAAGTGTAAGATTGACGGATAATGCATGCAGAATTGCTCCAATATTTATCCTACCAGAATTCCAAGGCAAAGGTTATGCTCAGCAAACCATCAAAAATATTGAATCCATATACCCAAATGTTTGTCATTGGGAGTTAGATACTATAAAACAAGAGCCTAAGCTATGTTACCTATATGAAAAAATGGGTTATGTTTCTACAGGAAAGGAAGAGGGAATACAACATGGCATGACGATTATCTTTTATGAAAAATATAAATAACACCCGGTATGAGATAAATAGGAATTTGAGGTGCACAAGGATGCTGAAATTACCTTAGTTGTCTTAGGGATTGACAGAGTCATTAAAGCAGTAATGACAAAAGCGTTACAACATTGTAAAGGAGATTTCTTATATGGGAAAAAAAACAACCTTAAATTTTAGAGATAGTGCCAGTGACATATCCAAAGCACTTGAAGTTATGATCGAACGATTTGGTCATGACACACTCATTTCACTTGCTACCATGGATGGTAATATACCTGCTGTTCGTATTGTAAACAGCTATTATGAAAATGGAGCATTTTACACTATCACATATGCACTGTCAAATAAAATGAGGCAGATAGAGACAAATTCTACGGTTGCAATATGTGGTGAATGGTTTACAGCTCATGGTGTTGGTGAAAATATGGGATATGTTTGTGGTGAACAAAACGCCGAAATTATAAGGAGGTTGAGAAATGTATTTTCAGCATGGTATTCCAACGGGCATATAGATGAAGGTGACCCTAATACAATTATTCTATGTATACGATTATCTGATGCAGTTCTGTTCAATCACGGTACAAGGTTTAATATTGAATTTAATGCATAACATGCAGTATGTGCATTATTCAGTGGGATTAATGTTGGTGGATTCTCTGTGGAGTTTGCAGAGCAATCTTAGAAGAATCAAGAAAAAAACTGTGTTAGAAATAAATTCTCATAATACCCTAATAGTTTGGAGGAATGTATATGAAAAAAGTAAAAATTACAGTACTACGCAAGGAGTTTTATCCGGAGTTTGCGGATGAATATTTGACAGATGGGAAAGAAGTAGGACCATGTCCATTATTAAATGTAGGTGATGAATTTATTTTTGAAGGTAGTGCAAAAATGCCGGAGGGATTTTGTCCTTGGACTTGGATTGACATATATCGCAGCATCAGCTCTATGTCATCCGGCTCAACCTGTAAACCATGGAACAAAAGAGATGGACAAACAATAGTGTGCTGTACAGACGGTATAAGACCTGTTGTGTTCAATGTTGAGGCTATCGGTGATAATTTGAGTTCAATCGAATAGATTGCAAAGCAAACAACTTACAGGAGAAATATGATAAAAGCAATATTTTTTGATTTGTTTTTTACTCTTGTTTATCCGTCATATTCAACTATGAATGAATATGACGTTATGGGCATATCTGCAATGGAATGGGAGAAGTATGCCGAAGATAATAATTTATATCGGGAGAGGGCATTAGGAAAAATTAAAACGGAAAAAGAAATAATCAATAAAATTGTTGATATTATGCCATACAATTTGACCGACAATCAAAAACGAGAAATACTTAACAGACGTCAGGAAAGAATGAAAAGGGCACTGTTAAATGTTGATAATGAAATTCTCAATACTATTAAACAATTGCATTATAAAGATATCAAGCTTGGACTTATCAGCAATTCTGATATAATTGATTCAAAACATTGGAAGGAATCTTCTTTATCTGAATTTTTTGATGTGGCAGTATTTTCTTGTGACGCAGGCATTATGAAGCCTGACACAAAAATATATGAGACAGCAATGCACATGCTGAGTGTCAGTCCAAAAGAAAGCATTTTTGTCGGTGATGGCGGGTCGGATGAATTATATGGTGCAAAAATAGCAGGAATGAGAACTGTATTCACTGAATATTTGGAGCGTAAGCCATCGGATAAAATTGAAAAGATAAAATTATATGCAGATTTTCATATTGATAAATTTTATGAATTATTAAGGTGTTTAGAGTGATGAATGATAATAATAAAAGTGAATTAATCTTAAACATAGATAAGCTGCACACCAATGATTTAGGCGTAGAACGAATTAAAAGAAATCTTTGCTTAGATGTAGATGATGTTATCAGATGGTGCAAGGAAAAAATCAAAGAGTCTGACAGCAGCATAATCAGGAAAGGGAAGAATTGGTATGTAGGTACAGCTGACTGTAAAATAACAGTCAATGCTCACAGTTATACAATATTTACGGCTCATAAGTTAAAAAAATAATATAGTGTGTAGGGAGTAAAAATATGTTAGATAAAATACCAAATGATAAAGATATGACTGCCTTATTGGGGAAGTCGTTGTACAATGTGTGGACAGAATTATGCGGATATCAAGTTCAACGCTAAATTATCTATATTCTTCGCGGAAAAAGTGAAAGAGCGCATTAAATATATTTTACAAAATACAAAGAATATTATTTTGCATGATTTGAATCACAAATAATAAACTATTATTGCGTATAATAATATTAAATATTTTTAATCTAATTACTTACTCAAAATAACCCTATGGTCGAATAGTGCCTGCACATTCATCTACAGGTTTTTTATTCTATCAGATTGAAAACGATGGATTAATGATATACATATGAAGGGCAGTTTATACGATGAATTGATTTTAGATAATTGGAGGTATTGATGATGTATCGGAAAAGTATTTCAGGTGATTGTAAAGCAATTTACTCGTTGATTTGTGATATGGAAAATAAAGAACTTCCGTATGGCAGATTCGAAGAGATTTATAATCAGCAGATAAAAGAGAGCAATTATTATTGCCTTGTATGCGAACAGGATGATAAAGTAATCGGCATGTTAAATTTACGTTTTGAAGAACAATTGCATCATTCAGAGCGTATTGCTGAAATTCTTGAATTGACAGTTTCGGATGAGTACAGGAGCAGAGGCATAGGAAAGGAAATGTTAGCTTTAAGCTGTCAAATTGCAAAAGACAATGACTGTTCTCAAATTGAGCTTGCCTGCAACCAATTACGCAAAGATGCACATCGATTTTATACAAGGGAAGGCATGAATAATTTTCATTTTAAATTCTCTAAACGATTGCTTGACTGTGATTCACAGCAAAATATACTTGGAAGATAGCCTTATTACATAAATCTAAGAGTTGAAATATACGGATATAAACAGAATTAATCTGACAATAGGAAATAGGAGGATATGTAAAGAGGCAAGAGAAAAGGTATATCCGTATGTACGGTGCGGCTGTAGCTTATATTTGGAAGATATAGGCTTATTAATAGAAGTTTCAATTTTACGAAGATGAAAGAGGATATAAGATGAGAAAGATTTATTTAGATAAGACAGAGTTAAAAAGATATGCCGATGTTTACGACATTCACTTTATTTTTGATGATGATGTTCCTGAGCCGGACTTTTATGCGGTTCCGCAGGTAGACATTGTTGCGAGAGACAGTGAAGGCGGTTTCATAGGGACAATCGGGCAGGAATCTGATTTAGATAGCGATGCACCCATATGCTATATAAATAACCGTAAGGAATGCTTTCTGATAGCTAAATCAGGAAAAGAATTTTTAGATACGGCAGCTTCGTGGAAGAGCAACATAGAGCCGTATAGTAAAATCACTTTTTATTTATCTAAATCAGAGGCTGAAAAGGAACTTGAGTTTTTTGATATTTCATCCATAAAGACTGATGATTGCGGTCCAAGTGCATATATGATTAAGTAGAAACTTTACAAAGAAATATAATAGGAACATGGAGGAAGGCATGCAGTATGTTGCATTATTCAGAGGAATTAATGTTGGTGGGAAAAATGTTGTAAAAATGTATGATTTGAAGCAATTGTTTACTGAATTGGGAATGTACAATGTTAAGACTTATATCCAAAGCGGTAATGTGGTTTTTGAATCAGATTCAGATAAAGCATCATTACATAGTGTGATTTATAAAGGCTTTGCAAATCGTTTCGGGTTTGAAAGCGACGTTATGATAAGGGATGTAAATGAAATGACGGATTTGATTAAGCTTTTTCTGTTTTCAGAAGTGGAGATAAGTTCTGCTGAAGCTGCAGATCCTGAAGTAGAGCATATTTATGTTTACTTTTTAGACCATCTCGATTCAAAATTAATTGATGATATGTGCAAGGAATTTGCAGGACCGGATATCATCAGGCCGGGAAAAAATGAAATATATCTTTTATGTCATCAAAGCATACGTAAGTCAAAGCTTGCAATTCGTATTGCGAAGATATTTAATTCAGCTACCGCACGAAACTGGAAGACTGTTAATAAGCTATACAATTTGATGGATACAATGATTCCTTGAAATCAAATTTTTTATAAAAAAGGGGACAAGTATGAGTTTAAATAAATATATAAAAGAGGTTGATAGATTAGAATTCACCGTAACAAATAGTTGTACAGGTAGATGCAGGCATTGTTCGGAGGGACGTTTATCAGGAGATAAAAAAATTGATAAAGAAAGAGCAGTAAATGCGCTGAAGGATGTAGCTTCATTTTATGATGTGAAATCAATTATGACATTTGGTGGTGAAGCTTTGATATATCCAGATATAGTTTGTGCAATTCATCAGGCTGCAATGGAATGTAATACACCAATACGTCAGCTTATTACAAATGGATGCTTTTCCAAGGATAATGATCAAATTGTTGAGGTTGCAAGGAAACTAAATCAATCGGGAGTGAATGATATTTTGTTGTCTGTGGATTGCTTTCATGTTGAAAAGCTGCCTTTAGATTGGGTTTACATTTTTGCAAAGGCACTGTGCGAAAAATACAGCGGAAGACTTAGATTGCAGCCCACATGGGTAAATGATGAATCGGACAACAATATTTATAATCTTAAGACAAAGGAATGCCTCGCATATTTCGATGATCTCAATATAGAAATAAATGATGGCGACAGTGTTTTTCCATCCGGAAATGCAGTTGAATATCTGTCAGAATACTTTGAAAAGAAACCGTTAGACATGAATTTCAGCTGCGGTGATGCATTTTATACATCACGCCTTGACGATATAGATGAGCTAATGATTGACTGCAGCGGCGATGTATTAGCCTGTGATTTTCCTATAGGAAACATTATGGTGAACAACATACTTGACATTATAAAGGGATATGATCCGTATAATAATCCATATACAAAAGCATTGCTGGAAAATGGCATCCGTGGGATGCTCAAAGAAGCAGGGAACAACGGTATCGTTATTGATACTTCAGATTATTATACGCCCTGTGGAGTTTGCAGAGCAATCATAGAAGAATCAAGAAAAAGTGTGTTAAAAACCGGAGGAATCCAATGAAAGTGGGAGAAGTATGCTTTTTAACAAGCGATGTTATCAGGCTATCAAATTTTTATAAAATGCTGTTTCAAATTGATAATGGTAGTGATGATAATGTTCATCAGTTTATTATATCTGATGAAACAACACTTACGATTTACAATGATGGTATAGAGCGAAAAACTAATTCACATAACACTTGTATTGCATTCACAGTTGATAATGTTGATGAAGAATTCGAGAGGTTAAAATCACTTGGTGTTGAAATTGTTGAACCACCTGCAATCAGACCATGGGGTGCGAAAAATATGAGTTTTTTGGATCCTGATAATAATTTGATTATTTACAGGTCTTTTCCTGGTATATAGAATAAATTTTTACAATGCCCTAATAGTTTGGAGGAATATATATGAAAAAAGTAAAAATTACAGTACTACGCAAGGAGTTTTATCCGGAGCTTGCGGATGAATATTTGACAGATGGGAAAGAAGTAGGACCATGTCCATTATTAAATGTAGGTGATGAATTTATTTTTGAAGGAAGTGCAAAAATGCCGGAGGGATTTTGTCCCTGGGCATGGATTGACGCATATAGGAGTATAAGCTCCATGTCATACGGTTCAACTGTGATAAGAAAAGCATTGGTTCAGCAAAAAAGCATCATGTATAATGGCGGTGTCTTAGAAAATGAAGTTATGATAGACGGAATAGTTGAACAAAGGTTTTGGATAGATATCGGATAAACAAATGTTCGATAAGCACTTGCGCTATATTAATTTTTCTGATAAAATAGATCAAAAGGAATTTTGTTTTGGAAACATCTGTTGGTAAAATTAAGCTGCTGTCAAACATTAAATTGAAGGAGTTGAAAATGGAAAAAGGAAAAAATAATGAACTCGGGAAAAATAAGATAAAACTTGATGAAACAATAAAAATGCTGTTTAGTGTATCAAAACCACTGGTAATAAACATAGTGAATTATTTCTTCAATGAGTATTTTAATGCAAATGACGATGATTATGACGTGGAATTTACGGCTACAGAAAGTGTAGACTTAAAGATTGAGCTGAAAAGAGCTGATTTATTTGTAAAGGTAGGAAAAATGAATACCTATCATTTTGAATTTCAGTTGAATGGTGAAAAGTATATGGTACTCAGAATGTTTGACTATGGCTACAGAAAAGCTCTCAGTGAACAAAAGGATGAAAATATAATATGCTTCCCAAAACAGGCGGTTCTATACCTGGAAGAGGGAAAAGGTGTTCCTGATGAATTAAAGCTTAAGCTAATTTTTCCATTAACAGACAAGGGAGAGCAGGAGGTTTTATACAGGGTTATAGTAAAAAAAGCGTGGGAAATAAGTGAGGAAGAAAAATTTAAACGAGGCTTATATTCTTTGCTTCCGTTGGAAATATTTAAGCTGAGGAAAAAAGCGGGAGCAATAAAAACTGCATCAGAAGATGAATTTTTTCAATTGTCAAAGCAAATAAAAAATGATACAATGAAGATAATAGATAATGTAATAGAATTATTTGACGAGAAAAAATTAACTGAAGGGGATTATGAAAAGATAACCCAGGCTGTGGTATATCTGATTGAATATTTTTCCGAAAACTATGCGGACTTAAAGCTGTCAAAGGAGGTGTCCGATGTGAGCGAATACATTCATACAAGAGGTAAAATTGAGGGAATTCGTGAAGGTAAGGTCGAAGGAATTCGTGAAGGTAAGATCGAAGGAATTCGTGAAGGCAAAGAAGAGGCTTTTATGCAATTAACCAAAAATATGTTGAAAGACGGATTATCAATTGAACGTGTCAGCAACATAACAAAATTACCCATTGAAACGATAATAAAAATTAAAAAAGAAATTGAACAGAATAGCAACTGAAACGTTGGCTGTCTCTGCCTTGAAGACAAAGGCATAAACTTCCGTAAGCATGGACAAAAATCAACATATAATATGGGGAGTATAAAATAATACATTTACACAGATTATTTTATACTCCCCAATCATCTGTAACACAGCTACTGTTGCACACCCATAACTGTTACAGCACGAATATGACCATTTAGATGGAATATTAGCTACCATAAGGGAAGTTGACAATAAGTCGTTTTACTTCGAACAAATCAAGATGGATTTATAATGGCAGCTATACATAAATTCAATAATATGTCAGAAAGTTGATAGAATAGATAACAGGAATTTGAAGGGAGATAATATAAATGAATAAAATTACATGTATGCGAGGTAAGTAAAGTGTTAATAGAAACAAGAAGATGTTTAATTCGCAATTTTGAAGAAAAGGATATAAATAAATTCATGTCGTACCGGAACGATGAATTTTGGATGCAATATCAAGGATTTAAAGGACTGACAAAGCAGGAATATAAAAAAGTATTGCTGAAAGAAGTTGAATTGTATGAAGGTACTCAGTTTGCCATAGTTTTGAAAGATAGCGGTTGCCTTATTGGCGATATATATTTAAAACAGGAAGCGGATTCGTTATGGCTGGGATATACGATAAGTCCATTACACGCAAGGCAAGGCTATGCCTATGAGGCAGTCAACGGAATGATTACGAGGGCAAGGGAAAAAGGAATAGATAAAATATTTGCAGCAGTTCTGCTTGAAAATATTCCCTCGATTAATTTATTGAAGAAACTTAAGTTTAGTTTTGTTGGTATGAATGAACACGGAGAAGGGGTTTATACCTTAGATTTTAATAAGATGCGACCATTGGGAATTGCTTCTTAGAGGATATGATAGTGCAACTTGCAGTATAGGGTGCAACAATTTCTCTTTAAATCTTTAAATCGAAGAAGTGATAAGAAAAGTTACAGTTGGGAATGATAAGGGAAATGGATATCATTTTTGTAAATTTATTTGTGGTGGTGTTTTAATATGGGATATGTTTGCGGTGAACAAAACGCCGAAATTATAAGGAGGTTGAGAAATGCATTTTCAGCATGGTATTCCAACGGGCATATAGATGAAAGTGACCCTAATACAATTATTCTACGTATACGATTATCTGATACAGTTCTGTTCAATCAGGGTACAAGGTTTAATATTGATTTTAATGTATAACATGCAGTATGTGCATTATTTAGTGGGATTAATGTTGGTGGCTCTCTGTGGAGTTTGCAGAGCAATCTTAGAAGAATCAAGAAAAAAACTGTGTTAGAAATAAATTCTCACAATACCCTAATAGTTTGGAGGAATATATATGAAAAAAGTAAAAATTACAGTACTACGCAAGGAGTTTTATCCGGAGCTTGCGGATGAATATTTGACAGATGGGAAAGAAGTAGGACCATGTCCATTATTAAATGTAGGTGATGAATTTATTTTTGAAGGAAGTGCAAAAATGCCGGAGGGATTTTGTCCTTGGGCGTGGATTGACGTATATGGCAGTATCAGCTCTATGTCATCCGGTTCAACATGTAAACCATGGAACAAAAGAGATGGACAAACAATAATGTGCTGTACAGACGGTATAAGACCTGTTGTGTTCAATGTTGAGGCTATCGGTGATAATTTGAGTTCAATCGAATAGATTGCAAAGCAAAAAACTTACAGGAGAAAATATGATAAAAGCAATATTTTTTGATTTGTTTTTTACTCTTGTTTATCCATCATATTCAACTATGAATGAATATGACGTTATGGGCATATCTGCAATGGAATGGGAGAAATATGCTGAAGATAGCAATCTATATCAAGACAAGGCTTTAGGAAAAATCAAAACGGAAGAAGAAATAATCAATAAAATTGTTGATATTATGCGATAAAGATATGCGTATTATCATATCCGCAAATTTGATGAGTTGTTAAATTGTCTGGAATAGCGAAATGTTCAGGCTTTGGCGATGAAATATAGTAAGGGGAAAGAATTATGTTTTGCCAGAAATTAATTGATGAATTTTGTGATATAAGTAAATCGATAATAAGTATTGGATTGCTACAGAACAAAACATATAATCATGAAGATGCAAAACTTGCAGCTCAATAAGCGAATGAAATACTAATAGTTATTTAGAAATTATAAAAGAGATAAATATATAAATTTTAAATTAGCATGAAGGTATATATGAAAAATATCTTATTTTTATGTGGTCCAAATGGAATAGGGAAGACTACTATTTGCATGGAAATAGTTAAGCAATTACCTAATTCAGCATATGTTGATTCTGAACCATGCAGAATTATGAATCCTTTTGTTTTAAATGATGACACTATCCCTACAATCTCAAAGAATGTCAGTGATTTAATTATGAATTATCTAAAATGTTCTGCTGTTAATACAGTTGTTTTCTCATATGGTTTCCATGGACGAAGAAAAGAAGTGTTTCAGATGGTTATGTCAGAAATCTCTAAAATGGAATATAAATTTATTCCTCTTTTGCTTTGGTGCAGTGAAGAAGAAAACATCAACAGAATGAATACTGATAGCAGGAGCAAAGATCGTATTCAAAGAGCTTTGAATGAATCCAGAGAAGCTTATAATGATGTGACATTTCCTAAATTAGATATAACCAATATGTGTGTTTCAGAAGCGGCTAAAAAAATAATTGAGCAAATATGACGGTGAATAAATGAATAAAAATATATAAGGAGAGTTGAGAGCATTATACAAAGGAACAGCTTGATGTGTGGGCAACAGGAAATATTGATATGAAGGCGTGGAATTGCTCTTTTTTGGAGCATGATACTTTGATTGCAGAAATAGATGGTGTAATAGTTGGATTTTCTGACATGGATAAAAACGGCTATCTTGACAGGCTTTATGTTCACAAGGACTATCAGCGAAAGGGTATTGCTGCTGAACTTATAAATAAACTTGAACAGCGTGCGGGGGAAGCGGGTGTATTTAGTTTTGAAACCTATGCGTCAATTACCGCCAGACCATTTTTTGAGAAACAAGGGTATAAGGTTGTTGCTGAAAATAAAGCTATACGCTGTGGTATTGAACTGATAAATTATAAAATGGTTAAGCATAAAAAAGTTATACTACTTAACGGACCTTCCAGCAGCGGTAAATCTACATTAGCGAAATCATTGCAAAAATTAATAAAAGACAAGAAAAATGAGGAATATGGAATAATTTCAATAGATGATTTTCTTAAAATGTCAGCAGATGACACAATATATGAGAATGATGTATTTGAGGTATCCTCAGATTTGTGTGACGATGCTGTCGGAATGCTTGACACATATCAAGGCGTTATTATTGACCATGTTATCACGAGTGAGCGTATATACAATCAACTGATTGATAGATTGAGAAATTATGGTGTTTACTTAATACATGTAGACTGTCCGATATCAGAGCTAAAAAGAAGAGAAAAAGAGAGAAAAGACAGATGTCCCGGTTCAGCAGGAGCATCCTATGAGTATCTGTTTCCAAAGGATGGTTATGATTTGACAGTCGATACATATCAGTCATCAGCAGAAGAGTGTTCGCTTAAGATTATTGATATATTATCAGACGTATAGACCTTTATGAGCTTATACATGCGGGAAAGGAATATACAAGGCTTTATACCGCACAGGAACAGTGGTATAATTAGTATAGCACATTGTTGTGAGGAACTTTTTAAACTAAATAACGGGAGGAATAGATTATATTGAGATAAAACATGAAATTTATAGTTTTAATTGCAGTTCTTATATGCATGATTATAATTCTTATTTTAATAAGAGCTTTATTAAATCCAACTTTGAATAAAATCACAGAACAAAAGGGATATATGATAACTAACCAGACTGAGAAATCAATAGAAATTATATTAGACAAAAAGGAGCTGCCTTCAAATATAGATTTTGATGAAAGTATTGCATTTGAAAAAGGCGATATTATACTTTATCAAACAGATACCAGCACAATGTATCTTAAATCGATTGAATACGTAAATTCAGATACAGAATATCTTAGCCTTACTTTTGATTTCTATTATGATTTGACGGAAGAGGGAACAATAACTGTTCCTTATGAGGTATTGATAGAACATGATAAAGTTTTGTATTCGGGAGGGGTATTCCTATATTCAGAACAAGCAAGAGATAAATCTAAGGTGTTTGACAAAGCTGTTTCAATTCATGGGCAAGGACCGTCAGAACAGTTTAGTATATATTTAAGAACAGATGTTTTTACACAGGCGAAAGACGAAATCTCTTTCGTAGCGGATAAGTTTAATGAGCTTTCATACGAAAAGAAATAGATATATAATTTTAAGGAGAATAAGACATGGATATAAATATTTTGTTGTTTGATGATTTTGAAACCCTGGATGCATTTGGTCCTGTTGAAGTGCTCGGATGTGTGGAAGAATATAGATTGTGTTATGTTTCGTTCAACGGTGGTACAGTTGTAAGCAAGCAGGGTATACAGGTGTTAACTGAAAATATTAATGATGTAAACCAACATGGTATTTTATTGATTCCCGGCGGACGAGGAACAAGAGCTTTGGTCAATGATTCTGAATTTATAAAAAAGCTGTCAGATGCAGTTATGAAATCAGAATATTGTCTCACTGTATGCACAGGATCGGCCTTACTTGCAAAGACAGGGCTCTTGGATAACATAAGAGCTACATCCAATAAAATGGCGTTTAAATGGGTAAAATCAGTCAGTAGCAATGTTTTATGGGTTAAGGAGGCCAGATGGGTTGTGGATCAAAAATACTATACATCTTCAGGTGTATCTGCAGGTATAGATATGGCATTGGGCTTTGTATCCGAACATCTTGGAATGGATAAAGCACAGGAAGTTTGTAAACATATCGAATATATCTGGAATTCTGACCCTGATAACGACCCGTTTGCAAATATTTATTGATTCAAACAAAATGAGTAGAAGGTTAATATGGACGAAAAGATAAACAGACTAATTTTGAATTTGCAGCGCAATAACATGGCAGGTTATTTTGTTGAAAATAAAGAAAGATTAATCCGGCTTATAGCGTCATTGATTAAAGATGGAGATAAAGTAGGATGCGGTGATTCTGTTACGTTGGAAGATACGAGTATTTGAATTTATCAGAAACGGAGACTTTATATTTTACGATAAACATAAGCCCGGGTTGACCTCTGAAGAAAAACGTGAAATATACCTGAAAAATTTTGATGCGGATACATTCCTGACAGGTACCAATGCTGTTACACTTGACGGGAAGCTATTTAACATTGATGGTAACGGGAGTCGTGTTGCCCCTATGCTGTATGGACCAAGACAAGTAATAGTTGTGGTTGGTATCAATAAATTGACTTATACTGTAGAGGATGCAATCAATCGTACGAGGCAGACTGCAGCACCTTTAGATGCGAAAAGACTTAACAAGTATACTCCGTGCACAAAGTTGGACAGATGCATTGATTGCAGACATGAACAAAGAATTTGCAATGATTTTGTTCTGATTACAGGACAGTTTATTAAAGACAGAATAAAAGTAATTATTATAAATCAGGAGTATGGATTTTAAAAGTATTAGATAATTAACAAGGAGATCTGCATGATTATAAAAAGATATTCTACAAAGGATGAAATACCCTTGTTTGATATACTCAGGGAAGAGGGAGATAAATGGAGTATATATATATGATTTGCTTGTAAGAAAAGCTCACACAGGGAATCAAATCGGAAAATTACTCATGGAGCAAGCGTGCAGAGATTTTCCTGATCAGTCTGTCTATGTGATGAGTGATGTTGACGTATATTATGAAAAGCTTGGTTACATGAGAGAAGGAACGATATTTGAGGTTATAGCGTTATGAAATATTTTGGAGAAGGATTAAGCGAGAAGCATAAAGAACTGAATCAGATTATACGTAAGACAGATAAAATTGAACAAGCTAAAGAGTTGTTTTTAGATATTCATGCGAAATTGCATTTATCAGAAATGTCAAATACGGAACATAATGAGGTTGACAATCTTATATGTGATTTGACTGATAATGAATTCTCTATCATGCCAACTGCAAAAGATGAAACTATTGCATGGGTAATCTGGCATATTGCAAGAATTGAAGATCTGTCAATGTCTGTTTTAGTAGCAGGTGAAGATCAATTGTTTAATTATGAATGGAAGCAAAAAATGAATGCACCTATTACAGATACAGGAAATTCATTAACTGATGATGAAATTACAAATTTAAGTAAAAGTCTTGTTATACGGGAATTATTGCATTATAGAAATGAAGTTGGAAAAAGAACAAGACAAATTGTACAAAACTTAAAATCTGATGATATGAAACGGAAAGTGTCTCCTCATAAATTAGAGAAAATTATGTTTGAAGGAGGTGTCTCAGAACAAGAGAACTCAATATGGCTTTTAGATTTTTGGGCAAAAAAAGACGTTGCCGGTATTTTATTAATGCCACCAACACGTCATGTAATGCTTCATATAAATGACTGCTGTAGGTGGAAAGAATTATTTAGAACGAAAAAAACTTTTTACAGTAGCTAAATTTAAAATTGATGGATTTCGACCGGAGCAGGAGAAAATTATATGAGATAAATACCCTTATACAATACTTTTAAAAAAATTGAACCGATAGATAAAGGAATGTCAGGTGATAAAAAATATTATATTGAAACAGTGGATGAAAAACATTTGTTATTAAGAGTTGCGGATTCTTCTGAATATGCTCAAAAGAAAACAGAGTATGAAATAATAAATAAAATGATTAATATTGGCGTTTCAATGTCTCATCCTGTTGATTTCGGAATTTGTAACGAGGGTAAAAGTGTGTATACCTTGCTTAGTTGGATTGAAGGTGAAGAAGTTGAAACTATTTTATCAACGTTGACAGAAATAGAACAATATAAATTAGGCATAGAATCAGGAAAAAATCTTCGTAAAATTCATGGCTTGCCTGCTCCTCAAGGAATTGATGATTGGTCAATACGTTATTTCAGAATCAATGAAATTGTTGATTACATTTTAGGACATCAAATGAATGACGGAGGATGGAATTGTGCATGGGATTCGGTTCACAATCGCTCTGTTGTGAGCTCTGTACATACAACTATTTCTGTATTAGAAGCATTTGCTGATTATGAAAGATATGGATATATGTATCGTTTGGATGAAATCAAACAACAAGGGGCTTTGGGACAGGAGTATCTGTTGAACCGTCAATTGTTTAAATCGCTTAAGACAGGGCAAAGCATCCATCTGGATATGATTAGCTTTCATTATCCGTGCCGTTGGAAATATGACTGTTTTCGTGCATTAGAGTATTTCGTACAAATAGGATATCCATATGATCAAAGAATGAAGGATGCATTAAATCTTGCAAAAGACGCATTAAAAAAAGGATACATCAATAAGGGAAAGAGCTATCCCGGTAAAATTCATTTTCCGCTTGAATCAGGCATAAAAGGAAGATTTAATACCTACAGAGGATTGCGTATTTTAAAGTATTACGATAATAAGGCTTATCAAGATATTATACAAATGAATTTTATATACAAATAACTATTTGTTTAAAAGAAAGGAAGTAGATATGAGTGTGTCAAGAATAGCAAAAAAAATGATTGAACATTCCAATAGAAATCCTCATGATATAAATCATTTCATGAAAGTATACGCTTATGCAAAAACCATTGGAGAATGTGAGAGTCTGGACAGTAGAACACAAGCTGTACTTGAGGTTGCTGCTATTATACATGATATTGCATGCCCGTTATGTCGTGAGAAGTATGGAAATACGAGCGGTCACTATCAAGAAGAGGAAGGTGCAATTTTAGCAGAAGAATTTCTTAAGGATTCAGGTTATCCTGATGATTTTATTGAACGTGTAGTCTTTTTAGTGGGGCATCATCACACACTAAAGAATATAGAAGGACTGGATTATCAGATTCTTATAGAGGCTGACTACATAGTAAATGCCCATGAAGGTAATTATTCAGAAGCAAATATTCGCAATATGATGGAGAATATATTTAAAACTGACACAGGGATTTCCTTGTTGAAATCCATCTATATGCTATAATAAGCATACATAAAGGGAGGATTATAATGTATATCTACGAATACGAACGCATAACTAATGAATTAACCGGTTGGGGATTTGACGGCAACAGGTACGAAACAGAAGCATATAAGACTGTGATTGACAAAAGAGCAGCTGAAGGATGGAGATACGTCGGTTTTATTCCGGCAGTGCAAAGAGGAACCGGTCACATTGAAGAGATGGATTTGATATTTGAGATGGAGCAAAATAAAGACTAATATTTGGGAGAGTGACAAAGTGAAGTTAAAATTAGTAAAATTGGATAAAAAATATGAAAAACACTTCAGTGATATGATGGAGGAATGGTATTCCACGGGAGAAAAAATTATTCCGTATGCTATAAGAAGACTTGATTTTCGTGATTTTGATTATTATATGAACAATTTAGAAGTGAAAGATAATAAAGAGGGACTTGTTCCTGACTCTACCTTTTTCTGCCTGGATGAAGAAAGAGATATATTTGTTGGTGCAGTCAATATACGGCATTATCTTAATGATTCATTGTTATTAAATGGCGGACATATAGGAGATGGCGTAAGACCTTCCGAAAGGAGAAAAGGAGTTGCAGTTGAAATGATTGGTCTTGCACTTAAGGAATGCAAAAAACTCGGAATAAATAAAGTACTGATGGTATGTGATAGGAAAAACATTGGTTCTGCAAAAAGCATCATGTATAATGGCGGTGTCTTAGAAAATGAAGTTATGATAGGCGGAATAGTTGAACAAAGGTTTTGGATAGATATCGGATAAACTTAAGCTGAGGAAAAAAGCGGGAGCAATAAAAACTGCATCAGAAGATGAAATTTTTCAATTTTCAAAGCAGATAAAAAATGATGCAATAAAGATAATAGATAAGGCAATAGAATTAATGACGAGAAAAAATTAACCGAAAAGGATTATGAAAAGATAACTCAGGCTGTGGTATATGGGGAAGTATAAAATAATTAAAGGTCTACCTTCTGTGTTTGAAAATGAAAGTGCAAAAAAACACAAGGAACAGAAGGTTCATGAGCCCGAATTAGATGAACTTTATACACAAATTGGCAAACTAACTACTCAAAACGAATGGATTAAAAAAGTGTTATAAATATTAAATTATATATAAGGAAGGATGATTATTATGAGAAAAAATTTTGGAGCAAGACCTATAACATATCCACAGCCTGTGCTTATCATTGCTACATATGGGAAGGACGGAATTCCTGATGCCATGAATGCAGCCTGGGGAGGTATCAGCGAAGAAAAGGAATTGTCTATATGCATAAGTGCTGAGCATAAGACGACGAAGAATATTCTTGCCAGTAGGGCATTTACTGTCAGTATGGCTGATGTGAAACATGTGGTTGAATGCGACTATGTTGGTATTGTTTCAGCAAATGATGTGCCTGATAAATTTGAGAGAGCAGGTTTTCATGCTATTAGGAGTGAATTTGTCAATGCTCCGCTTATTGATGAGCTGCCTATGGCAGTTGAGTGCAGGTTAATCAGTTATGATGCGGAATCCTGCCGCCTGGTGGGTGAAATTGTTAATGTCTGTGCAGATGAAGGTGTGCTGAATTCAGAGGGGAAAATCGATCCGACAAAACTGCAGCCGATTACTTTTGATCCTATGAATAACTCATATATTGTTCTTGGAGGAAAGGTGGGCAATGCATTCAAGGATGGTAAGAAACTAAAATAATTTCCACCGAACACCAGGCTGCAATGGAACGAGGTATATCAATACAGGAGTGTAAAAAAACTATGCTGCAGATTAGGCTTTAATGATGATGGAGAGGTTTATATTGTTCCATTGAATTTTGGATTTACTGAAACAGATGGAAAGAGAACCTTTTATTTTCATAGCGCTAAGGAAGGCAGAAAGGTTGATTTAATTTCCAAAACACATTCAGCAGGATTTGAACTTGATACGAATTATGAGCTTCATGAGGGAGAAACAGCATGTGAATATTCAGCAGGTTTTCTAAGCATAATCGGAACAGGACATATTGAATTTGTTGAAGACCGGAAAGAAAAGGAAGCAGCACTGCAATCAATAATGTTTAATAATACCGGAAAGGCGGATTGGAGCTTTACGTATGCAATGCTTAATTCAGTTTGCGTATTTAAATTAGAAGTGGAACAAATATATTGTAAAGAACACTTATAACTTCTATGTCCTGGTCATGCTGTTAAAGGTAAGAAAATAATACAGAGACTGTTAGATAGATGACAACAACCCCGTCCCCATGACTCCTGGATCCATTAGTGCAGAAAAAATACGGAACCTGTGTTTTGGCTCCGTATTGGTTTTTGAATTATGCGTTATCAGCTAATGCTTCTTCAGCTTTTTCTTCGGTTTCTTCCTCAGCTGTGTCTTTATCTTTATTTGTGCCCAGATATTCCGGCAAATTCATTCCTGCCATATCAAACATTTCCTGCATAGGCGGAATAGATTTCATAAGTCCTGACAGGAAATTTGCGGTGGAGGTTTTGCCGTCATCGTTGTTTCCTCCGTCCCAAACAGTAATCTTATCAAATTTAACATTTTTAATCGCTTCAACTTGAATTTTAACCAGCTCTTCCATTTTATCAGCTAACATTAATTTTACCGCTGAATCAGCATTTCCTCCGGCTGCGGATACCATTTCTTCAAAACCTGAAGCCTGTTTCATCAGGATTTCTTCAGTACCTCTTGCCTGCGCCTCCATTTTGGCGAATATTGCATCAGCTTCACCGTGGGCTATCCTTCTGGTTTGCTCAGCCTGAGCCTCTGCTTCAATTTCAAGCTTTTCTTTATAAATTTGTGCCTGAACAATAATATCGGCTTCTTTTGTGGCACGTTCTTTAGCGGCCCTGGTTTTTTCGGCAGCTTCTTCAGCAATATATGCTTCTTCCAACGATTTTGCATACTGAACCTTTTCAGCAGCAGTTGCAAGCCTCAAAGCCTCAGCTTCCTGTTCTCTTCTTAATGCATCGGATTTGGCAACGGTAATTTTGGCTGTATTTTCTCCTTCTACAGCGGAAGCATTGGCGCTTGCTACCTGAACTCTTTCATCTCTTTGAGCATTTGCCTCGCCTATTGAACCGTCTCTGTTCTTTTCGGCAACACTTTGTCGTGCGTCATTAATAGCTTTAGCGGCTGCTTCTTTACCTAAAGCAGCAATATATCCGGATTCATCATTAATATCAGTAACATTTACATTTATCAGTCTTAGCCCAATTTTTTTTAATTCCGATTCCACGTTAGAAGAAACAGCCTCCAGGAATTTATCTCTGTCAGTATTGATTTCCTCTATGTCCATTGTTGCAACAACCAAACGCAGCTGCCCAAAAATTATATCTTTAGCCAGTTCCTTTATTTTCTCCAGACCTAATCCTAAAAGTCGTTCTGCAGCATTTTGCATAACGCCATCTTCAGTGGAAATACCTACTGTGAAGCTGGAAGGGACATCTATACGGATATTTTGCCTGCTAAGTGCGCTTTTAAGGTTAACTTCAATTGATAACGGAGTTAAATCCAAAAACTCATATCCCTGTATTGCCGGCCATACGAAGGACGCTCCGCCATGAATACATTTTGCGCTTTTAGAACCCCCTGAACTTCCCTTACCGATCATACCATAAACTACGAGTATTTTATCAGAGGGGCATTTTTTATAACGAGACAAAAGAGCGACAAGAGTACCAAAAACAATTAAAACAATAACAACAACTAAAATAAGTTTTGACATTAAAATCCTCCTGATTTTTAAATATTTTATTATTAACCCTGTTTTTCAACAAGTAAGGTATTACTGTCTATAACGCCTATAACATGAACCATAGAGCCGGTTGCAATCGGATGCCTGCTTTTAGTCATGGCACTGATTTCTGAATATCTGTCCTGTATGGTGATATTTATTTTGCCTGTACCGGTCATATTGGCAGGAATAGTAAGGTAAACCCGGGCTTCCTTATCAATTGCATTTTTAATATTAATATTACCGTTGTTCTGCATTTTGGATATTAAATAAAACATCATTGCAATAAGCAACATTCCGATTAATCCGCAAACAGTTGCAATAAAGAATACTAAAAACGTATTCAGTTCGGCTTCTAATAATACAATTCCGACCCAGCCAAACAAGGAAAAAAAGGCAACAATCCCTCGAATAGAAAAAAACTTCAGACTTGAAGCACTTTCAACAGCATCCAGATTTTCAGCTGCTGTGCTTCCAAAATCAGCCGTATCAGAATTAAAGTCTATATCAACATTTCCGTCAAAGTCACTGTCAAAATTTCCGGTGAAATTTCCGTCAAAGTTTCCGCCGAATTCTCCGTCAAAATCAGCATCACTTTCATTGCCTCCGATTCCCAGAATTGAAGCAATAGTTTGAATTATTAAAATAACAGTTGCGGGTACCGCACAATAATAAAACACATGTTCCAACAAAGTTAAACCATTCCACCACTCTTCCATAATCCACCTCCTAATATAATTTTAACAGAAATATCGTTATCTTTCAAATGCAAATTTATATTTTTGGAAACATTTGGAGAGAAATTGTGGTGTTACAGGTAAAATGATACAAGTAAAATCCGTATATTTTGTTTGATATGCAGTGAAAAACAGTATTTATGATGAAAATTACCTGAAGTTTCTTGAGATGGATGAAAGAAAATCTGAACTGGATGTTAAGCCGGAGTGGGGAGATATTTCATTGGAAAATGTTAGCTTCTCTTATCCCAATTCCGAAGCATATGCGGTTAAAAATGCAAATTTTACGCTAATGAATGGAGAAACAATTGCCATTGTAGGAGAAAATGGTTCAGGCAAGTCAACCTTAGTAAGATTGCTTGATGAACCCACAGCCGCCATAGATCCTTATGAAGAAACCAGGATTTACAATCGGTTTGCCGAAATTTCCAAAGATAAGTCAGCAATAATCGTAACTCATCGCTTAGGAGCTGCTAAGATTGCAGATAGGATAGTTGTTATGAAAGATGGAGAGATAGAAGAAATAGGTACTCATGATGAGCTTATACAGGCAAGGAAGGAATACACCAGACTTTATACATATCAGGAGCAGTGGTATTCATAGTAATTTAAAATTGTTGAAAATCATGGGGAAGAGTAAATTCTAATATAAATGGATAAAGTGAAAAAATAATGTTTACAAATTTTTTTCAAAACATCTTTATTTTTAAAAAACGACCCGATATAATATGTATGAGATTGGACTGTGAACGGCATAAATTACTATCACTCCGTTTCTTGAGTTCAATACCATCCGCTAAATTGAATGCTTATTGATACTATGGTGTAATTTACAATTAAAAACTAAAACAGACCATTTTCTGAATTTCTTTGGTGTGTAATATTTTTATTACAGCAATTAATTGGTTTTAAATTTCTATAGTTATCCGATGGAATTTTTCATATTTATCAGCGTGGGATTGAAACTTTATACATTTATAGAAGGAGATATTTTATGAAAAAATTAATGGGAACAAGCTTCTTGGGTCTTGGAATAGGTATTTTTTGTGTAATTTATTCAATTCATTATTCCGGGAATCTAAAGTCATTTATGAACCTTCCATCTATTTTAATTATAATTGGAGGAACAGCAGGAGCATTGATACTTGCATTTCCCTATGAAAGATTGAAAACTCTCGGTTCGGTTATTGCAAGGGCGTTTAGAAGAGATCATATTGATTTGCAAGGGGATATTGAAACAATATTGGAAATCAGTGAATTTGCCAAAAAGAATGGAACACTTGCACTTGAAAATATGGCCAAACAGTATGATAATGATGAATTTCTGCAAAAAGGTCTTTACCTGCTGGCGGATGGTTTAGCTGAGGACATGCTTGTTGCCACTATGCAAAATGATATATATTTTGCTCAGAAAAGGCATAAACAAGGTCATGCAATGATTGATCTTATAGCATCTTCAGTAACCTCCCTGGGTCTTATGGGTACATATATAGGCTTGATACCAATGCTTGAACATCTGGAAGACCCTACGAGTCTTGGACCGTTAATGGCAATTGAACTGGTAACATCATTTTACGGAGCTTTCTTGTCATATGTAATTTTCATGCCTCTGTCAAGAAAATTGAAAAATATGAGTTCGGAAGAAGCTCTGCGAAAAGAGATAATACTTGAAGGTCTTGTGGATATACAAAAGGGCAAAAATCCGAGAATAATTCAGGAAGAACTTATTGCATGCCTGACTAAAAAGCAAGCAAAAACTATGCAGAAGAATGGGAAAAAGAGTAAAAAGCCTTTTGAATTTAAGGGAAAGAAGGTGGCATAATCTAATATGTTGGAAGAAAGAAACGGTTTTGATTTTGATGATGATGAAGACGATGACGGTTCTGACTCATGGCTTGCCAGTTATAGTGATATGATGACAGATATACTGGCAATATTTGTCATACTCTTTTCTTTTGCAATGATGGCGGTTGCCCAGCAGAATGTAAATATAAGGAAAGAACTTCAAGATGAACAGGAATTAAGCCAGACTCAAAGCTATGAAATTCAACAGGCAGATGAGGAATTTGACAGGGTGTTTCAGTTAATTAAAGAAAAAATTGAAGAAAGCGGTCATTCGGATTCAATTTTGCTGGATAGAGATGAAGGGTATATAAAGTTTAGGTTTAAGGATAATGTATTATTTTATCCTGACAGTCCGACGATGAAAGAAGCAAGCTATGATATTCTCAAATATATGGGAGATCTTCTTCTTGATATTGACAAGCATATAAAATCCATAGAAATCAGCGGTCATACTGCAAAGGTGGATGGAAAAGAAAAAATTAACGTTGTTGCATGGGAGCTTTCTTCAGACCGTGCTTTGTCAGTTCTTAAGTTTTTGGTAAATCAATGTGATTTGCCCCAAAACAAGATGGTTATTTCGGGATATTCTCACTATAATCCTGTTGCCGATAACAGCAATGAAAAAGACCGTTCTTTGAATAGGCGCGTTGAGATTAAGATTACAAGAATAGGAACCTCAAGCGATGAAATTTTTGATCCTTCAAATAATAAATAGATAAAATCTAAAGAAATCAGCCGTATATTTACTTTGGCTGATTTTTTATTAGATACTTAACTCTCATAAACTATATTTTTAGCTGTTATATTTTCGATGTCTTTTTTTTCGGTTGATTTTAACTCTTACATCGTTGTAAACCTTTAGCAGAAATACTGCCGAAAGCGTAAAAATTATTACTGTTCCGATAAATTTCGTAACACTTAGGAACAATCCTCTGCCTGATTCTTCGGTAAGGGTGCTTTTTACCTGAGTGGGTGTAATTAAGTTTACACTGCCTATTACTTTTTCGCCCTGTATAAAATCGATTTTTCCAACTATGGCATTTGCTTCAATAGGAAGGGTAATATCATTTATTACAACCTTTGATTCAATTTCTTTGTCAGAATCTCTTCTTATAAGTGTTGTGAACTCATTTTCTGCTATGACGGAAATTTCTTTACTGTCACCGTTTTCAACCTTAATGTTTTTTACAAAAGTATTCTTATTAATCAATGTTGCACTTTCATATTCATTGAAGCCGTAATTAAACAGATTGTGGGCATCCTGATACATTTCGAGGGACTCACCTTGCATGGCCACCGCAATTAGCTCGGTACCGTTCTTTTCAGCACTGGCTACTAACGAATTGCCTGCTTCAGGGGTATATCCTGTCTTTACACCTGTGGCGTATTCATATTCAGGGCTGACGTATGTTCCGTCGACACAAATCTGACCATATCCAGAATTGCAAATAAGCTTGTTAAGATTTGTGAAATATCTGGGCTCAGATTTTTTATTTGTTGGCTTTATTTCATATTTTACGGTCTTGACGATTTCCCTGAAGGTTTCATTTTTCATGGCATACTTGGTTATTAATGCTAAATCTGCTGCTGTAGTATAATGATTATCGTCATGCAGACCATGAGGATTTACAAAGTGCGTGTTATAAGCACCCAATTCTTTGGCCTTGTCATTCATCAGCTTGACAAATTCTTCTTCTGTTTTGCCGTAATGCTTTGCAATTGCCAGAGCAGCGTCGTTTGCTGATGGAAGCATCAATGCATATAGCATGTCCTTTAACGTTAACATTTCTCCCGGTTCTAATGCAATATGGCTTCCCGAAATTTCATAGGGAGTATCATCATCCACTTTGATTACATCTGACAGGTCTCCCATTTCAATTGCAAGTATGGCAGTCATAATTTTGGTCAAGCTTGCCGGGTACATTTTTTTATCTGCGTTTTTTTCTGCAAGTATGGTTCCTGTATTTGCATCTATTAGTACTGCTGATGTACATATTATTGTTGGTTCTGCGTAAGCTATGGTTGTATTAAGTAAAAAAACATAAAACAACAACAAATAGGCAATTACTTTCTTAGTCATCCGTATACTCCTTTTGATAAAAATCAAATAATAGTATAACAGAAAAATCAAACTTTGTAATTAAAAATTTTGATTTTTTTATAAAATAATGTATAATGTATTATAAGTATGTCTAATAATTGCAAAAATGGGGGCTTTATGAACAATCGTCCATATAACAAAGGACTTGCGATTGTTTTAATCATTGCATTTTTAATTATGGCTGCTCTTGGGATTAAACTTTCGGGCAAGGAAGAAGAAATTGTATTTAACGACTCAGAAAATAACGAGAATGGAAGTAATGAAATAATCGGAGAAGATCCGGAAGAAAGCATATTTGTCGATATAGACGGAGAGGTAATGAATCCCGGAGTATATCAGCTTGAATCAGGAGACAGGGTCAATGATGCCATTATAGTGGCTGGAGGATTGACAGATAATGCATGTACTAAAAATCTTAACAAAGCCAGAAAACTGTCAGACGGAGAAAAGATATATATTTCCTCGGAGGATGAGAATGTAATTTCTTCAAATAGTTCGGGATTGATAAACATTAACACTGCTTCTGCCAATGAATTAATGTCACTTCCCGGCATCGGTCAGGTTTATGCGCAGAGAATAATTGATTACAGAAGCTCAAAACTCTTCTCTTCCATTGAAGAAATTACAAATGTTGATGGGATAGGAGAAAAAACTTTTAACAAAATGAAAGACCTTATTACTATAAATTAATCAGGAGGTGCGTATGTCTATGGAAGATATAAAGCTTACTCAGATGACAAAAGCGTCAGGCTGAGCGGCTAAAATAGGTCCTGAGACCCTTGCTCAAGTTTTGGGCAAGCTGCCGAAATTTACAAACGATAAACTGATAGTTGGATTAGAAACTTCCGATGATGCCTGCGTGTATAAAATAAATGATGATCTGGCAATGATACAGACTGTGGATTTTTTTACGCCTGTTGTTGATGACCCGTATACCTTCGGGCAAATAGCAGCGGCTAATTCCTTAAGTGACATATATGCCATGGGAGGAGAACCCGCATTGGCACTGAACATTGTAGCGTTTCCAAACTGCCTCAGTCCAGATGTATTGGCTGAAATATTAAAGGGAGGAGCAAGCAAGGTTATGGAGGCCGGAGCTACTATTGCCGGAGGACACTCTGTTGAGGATGATGAGCCTAAGTACGGCATGTGTGTTACAGGCTTTATTAAGCCTGACAAAGTTTTTAAAAATTACGGTGCAAAATCAGGTGATGTATTGATTCTTACAAAGCCGGTGGGAACAGGTATAATAAACACCGCATATAAAGCAGAAATGTGTTCAAAGGAAACAGAAGATGAAGCAATCCATGTTATGGCATCCTTAAATAAAAATGCAAAGAGAGTGATTGAAAACTATCCTGTAAGCTGTTGTACTGACGTTACAGGATTTGGGCTTGCAGGGCATTCGGCGGAAATGGCGGAAGCAAGCAATACCACCTTCATAATAGATATAAAAAAGGTTCCTGTTATAGGGAGCGTATTTGAATATGCTGAAATTGGTCTTGTTCCTGCAGGTGCCTACAGAAACAGGAAATATTTCAGCGACAGGGTATGCTTTGACGGTGTTGAAGAACGGTATGTAGATTTAGCATTTGATCCTCAGACATCAGGTGGGCTTTTGTTTGCTGTGAATGAAAAATATACAGAGGAAATTATGGAAAAGCTGAAAGAGAATCTTGATACGGATTTTGCTGTTATAGGAAGAGTTACGGAGAAAAAAGATAAATATATTAGAATCAACGAATAACTCAATGAAAGGAAAGTAATGGAGAAAAATAAATACTACAGGCTGATTCCGAAGATTGATATACTTATGGAATCTGATGAAATTAAAAAACTCTGCACCAGAATCAAGAGAGAATATATTTTGGAATCGGTGAGAAAAGTTACCGAAGATTTAAGGGAGTTCATTAATGATTCGGAAGATGAAACAGAAATTGAAAAAAGAATAAGCAGTGTAACCGAGGATATTATTGAGGAAGTTGACGGATATTCTTCATTTCACATGAAAAGAGTTGTAAACGGTACGGGAACAATTTTGCATACCAATTTGGGAAGAGCTGTTATTTCACAGGATACTGCGGACAGGATAAAAAAACTGGTCACCGGTTATTCAAACCTGGAATATGATTTAGATGAAGGGTCAAGAGGGTCGAGATACTCTCATTTCGAGAAAATAATCACCAAAATAACTGGTGCCGAGGCTGCCATGGCTGTAAATAATAATGCTGCGGCAGTATTGCTGATTCTTTCTGCTCTTTGCAGAGACAGGGAAGTAGTTGTATCCAGAGGGGAACTTGTTGAAATAGGAGGATCCTTCAGGGTGCCGGAGGTAATGGCACAAAGTGGCTGCGTACTGGTGGATGTTGGTACCACTAACAAAACTCATTTATATGACTACGAAAACACCATAAATGAAAACACAGCAGCACTGCTGAAGGTACATACAAGCAATTACAAGATTGTTGGATTCACCGAGTCGGTTGCTGTGGATGAGCTTGCAGAGCTTGCTCACAGACGCGGAATTCCTCTGATTGAGGATATAGGAAGCGGAGTGCTTGTGGATTTAAGCAGGTACGGCCTGGAATATGAGCCGACGGTACAGGCATCCGTTAAGGCAGGAGCTGATATAGTTTGCTTCAGCGGTGACAAGCTTTTAGGCGGACCACAGGCAGGAATTATAGTGGGGAAAAAGGTGCTGATAGATAAAATTAAGAAGCATCCACTTACGCGAGCTTTAAGGATAGATAAATTTACAGCCATAGCCTTGGAATGTGTATTTCATGAATACATAGATGAAGAAAGAGCAGTGAAAAACGTTCCTGCATTGAATTTAATAAACAGGAGCATTGATGACATAAAAAATCATGCAGAAGTGCTGTATGAAAGATTAAATTCCGAAATAGGCGGGCAATGTGAGATAAGGCTTGAAAACTGTGATTCTCAGATAGGGGGTGGCTCTCTTCCGCTTGAGAGAATAAGCAGTTTGGCCTTGCTAATTAAGCCGTTCAATATGACTACGGCGGCTCTTGAAAAACAAATGAGACATATGGAAACACCTGTTGTGGGTAGGGTTGTAAATGACTTTTTTCTTATTGATTTAAGGACTGTACTCGAAGGAGAAGAGGAATTAATATTGGAAGCTTTAAAAAACGTATTTAAATGATGGAGGGTGTATGAAGAACATCATAATTGGCACGGCGGGACATATCGACCATGGTAAAACCACTTTAATTAAAGCGCTGACGGGAAGAGACACAGACAGGTGGGAAGAAGAAAAAAGAAGGGGTATTACTATTGATTTGGGGTTTACTTATTTTGATCTTCCTGACGGAAATAAGGCCGGTATAATTGATGTGCCCGGTCATGAAAAGTTTATAAAGAATATGCTTGCCGGTGTAATAGGAATGGATATTGTGCTTCTGGTAATAGCAGGTGATGAAGGTATGATGCCTCAAACTGTGGAACATTTAAATATACTTAACCTTCTTGGAGTAAAAAAAGGAATTGTTGTTATTACGAAGTGCGATTTAATAGACCGGGAGTGGCTTGAGCTTGTCAGGGAGGATATAAGGGAAGGGCTCAGGGAAACATTTTTGGAGGATGCACCTATTGTTGATGTATCATCAAAAACAGGCTACGGGATGGACAAACTAATTGAATTAATAGTCGTACAAACCGAAGATGAACTGGAAGAAAGGAATGTAAATACTATTCCGCGGCTTCCTGTTGACAGGGTTTTTTCTGTAGCGGGCTTTGGAACAGTTATAACAGGTACGCTTATTTCAGGTATCCTTAAGAAGGGTGATGAAGTCGAAATATATCCTGTTAACAAAATAAGCAAAATAAGGAATATTCAAGTTCATTCAAATGATGCAAAACAGGCACTTGCCGGACAAAGAACTGCTATAAATTTATCTAATATAAAAAAATCGGAAATTTACAGGGGTTGTGTTATTGCACCGGTAAATTCAATGAAGAACACAATGATGCTTGACGTGAAACTGAACTTGTTGAAAAGTTCAAGGCGAATAGTTGAAAACCGTTCAAGACTTCATCTTTATACAGGAACCTCTGAAATATTGTGCAGAGTAGTGCTTCTTGACAGGGAGGAACTTTCGCCGGGAGAGAGCTGTTATGCACAGCTCAGGCTGGAAGAGGAATTAGCCGTAAGAAGAGGAGATAAGTTTATAGTAAGGTTTTATTCTCCTATGGAGACCATAGGCGGAGGAGAAATAATTGAACCTTTTCCTCTTAAAAAGAAAAGATTTGATGACAAACTTATTGAAGAACTCAAGTTAAAGGAAAAAGGAAGCAGTACAGATGTAATTGAAAAAATTATAAGAGAAAATTCCGGGGATATTCCTACAATTACTGAAATAGCAAAAATTACGGCGCTGTCAGAAGGAGAAATAAAAAACAGTATTGAAGTTTTGGAGGAAGAAGAAAAAATAGCTTCATTCAGCCTGAAAAACGACAAATATCTGTGGCACAAAAGCTATGAAAGGAAACTGGAGGAGGATATTGAAAAATATCTTTATAATTATCACGAAAACAACAGATATTCAAGGGGAGTGAAAAAATCTGAAATAAAAAGCAGGTATCTTCCTAAAATGAAACAGAATGTTTTTGACTTAGTCATAAATTCTTTTGTTGAAAAGGGATTGATAAAACAGGAGGGAGAATATATTTCTCTTCCTTACTTTAAAATTATCCATGATGATGTTTATGAAAAATGTGAGAGCATTATACTAAAAATCCTTAAAGAAGCAAAATTTGAATTTGTTAAACAGGAGGATTTAATTGTTAAAGCAGGTAGTAATGGTTCGGAAATTATATCCCTCATGATTGATGAAAAAAAGCTGATTAGAATTAATGAGGTAGGTATAACCACATACGATATCTATAATGCCGCTAAAAGTTTACTGATTGATTTTATTAAGAAAAATTCAAAAATTACAGCGGCAGAATATCGGGATTTATTAAATACAAACCGAAAAGCGGCTATTGGACTCCTTGAACATTTTGATACGCAGAAGGTTACAAAAAGAGTTGGAAATGACAGAGTTTTGTTTTAAATCTACAGTTGTATATAACAAGAATTTCCTTGACAATTTATATTGTTCAAGGTAAGATAGGTTAAAAGTTTAATTTTTGTAACAAAATAATTTAGGGAGCGTAACAAATGAATATATTGATTGTAGATGACGAGCTTTTGCTGATTAAAGGGCTAAAATATAGCCTGGAGCAGGATGGCTACGGAGTTGACTCAGCCACGGAGGGCAATGAAGCTTTAAGAAAAATCGCATCAAATGAATTTGACATGGTGATTCTTGATCTGTTCCTACCTGATATGGATGGTCTTGATGCTTGTCAAAAAATCAGAGAAATATCAAATGTTCCGCTTATGATACTTACATCAAGCAACGAAGATATGAATAAAATATTAAGTCTTGAGTATGGTGCGGATGATTATGTTACAAAACCATTTAACATATTGGAATTAAAAGCAAGGATGAAGGCTATTCTCAGAAGAACAAAGGGAATGCCGCAAAGACCAAATGAACAGACAATTGTGGTTGACGATTTTATTATAAATGCATTAGGAAGAAAGGTAAGTCTTCACGGGCAGGAAATTAACCTTACAGCAAAGGAATTTGACCTGTTGTTGTTACTTGCAACAAACCCGGGTAAGGTTTTTTCAAGGGAAGAGCTTTTGGAGGTAATCTGGGGGTATGAATATTTCGGTGATTTGAGAACGGTTGATGTCCATGTCAGAAGACTGAGAGAAAAAATAGAAAACAAAAGTAAAAATAAAAACTATGAATACATACTTACAAAATGGGGAGTAGGTTATTATTTCAGAAATATCCATTGAGTAAAGAAATCATTAAGCCTTTTGCGTTAATATAAAATAAAGTAGGCATTTACATGGGAACCATTTAAATATCCCACTTTTACAGGAACAATTCAGTGCTTGTTAATATATTTGCTGTAACATGACGTGAAAAATATGCTTGAATTTGTTTTTTAGTTATGTTATTATTGTTCCCGATGGGGATAGATAGGTGCTGGTGTGCCTCCTGGTCTTCAAAATCAGTTGCGGGGCGTTAATCCGTCCTGGGTGGGTTCAATTCCCACATATTCCCGCCATTTAAGGAGAATAACGATGCATAAAAATGTATTGGTATGTGTTACACAACAAAAGACATGTGAGAAGCTCATAAAACAAGGAGCAGCTTTGTCAAAAGAGCACTCTGCCAACCTCTATGTGTTGCACGTGGTTAATGAAAATGACAAACTGCTGTACAATTTTAGCGATGGCGATGCATTAGAATATTTATTTGATATTACGAAGGATGTCGGAGCAGAATTGACAGTTAAGAGGTCAAGAGATGTTATAAAAACAATTGTAGATTTTGCGAATGAAATGCAAATTACGCATATTGTTTTGGGCAGTTCAAGAGAAAAGGATCCTGCAGATAATTTTGTATCAAAATTGCAGAGAAAGCTTCCCGACAGGGAATTTGTACTATGAAATGAACAGATTTCATTTAATTTTCAAGTTTCTATTCGATAAAAATATACCGCTAAGAGAAAAATGGTGGATTATAATACCTTTGATTTATATCATAAGCCCGGCAGATTTAATACCTGCCCCTATATTAGGGTTTAGCTTAATTGATGATGCGGTAATGCTCGTTTATCTGCTCAGTGTTGTTGGGAGCAAGACGAAAAAATACTATGGAAATGATAAAAAGAAGGATAAATATGATAAATATAAGGAAAACATTGTTGAGAATGTAGAATATGAAATGCGAAATGATGAGGACGAATGATGAATTCGCCTTTTTTTATGTTCATTATTTGAAAAACATCATGTAAATCCCCGAAATATTAAAAATTATTAAATATATCTTTATTTTTGTCGAAATTATTGTTAATATATAATTGAATTACTTTATGAGGAGGGTGGCTTTTGAATAATAATTATAAGATTATCCGCACGATTTTTGAAAATGTGTTTCAAAGAGTGTTGGAGTGCAGGGATAATGATACGGGAGACATATTTTACAGCAATATAATAACCAGCCGGAAGGTTATAAATCTCATAAATTTAGAAGAATTAAGAAGTATTTCGTCCAATATTTTGGAATGCTACAACACTGATGACCGCATATACATATATACAAAGCCTTTAAAACCCGAATACAAAGCATTAAGGGAGCAATTAACCAATGATTTAACGCTGAAGCAGCAATTTATTTTGTCTGAGAATGTCATTAATCTCGCTCAGGGTATATTTAATATGACAGATGTGGTTCAGCAGAAGATTCTTGACATAGACAAGCTGTATGTTGGTTCTGACAACCAGGTTTATGTGGACTGCAATCTTATATTTGAGCAGGAGTATGACATTGCTGACAATGAAACCTTTAAAAGGCTGGGAAATATGATACATTTTATTTTTTCCGGAAATGAAATTATTGATTACAATATTTCTGATTCTATTGCACCGGACATATTAAAGATTATTGTAAGATGCTTAACAAAAGAATATATGTTTCCAAATGATGCGCTGCAGGAAATGAAAGGTTCACCAATATATTCAATGATTTTCGATGCGGTAAGCCATAAGGAAAAACCATTGCCTGAGGATATACCTGTAAAAGTTGAAAAGAAACAGTCTGAGCTTAAGCAGGTTGATAGATCAAAGACTGCAATGAATGGTGTGTCCGAGGAGTTTTATTCTGAAGAGGCTGCACCGGTTTTCGATATATTTGTAAATGACGGTAATCCGTCTAAGTCAAAGCCCAAGCTAAGTAATCATTTATCGATGAAGGAAATAATAAGGGCGGCAGTCTCAATTATAATTGTTGTAATTGTCCTGCTTGCGGGAAATAAGCTAATTAATAAGTTTTCAGAAGTCAAAGAAGTAAATTCCCCTGAAAACTCTCCGCCTTCAGGAGAAAATCCGGGACAAGAGTCCGGAATAACTCAGGATGAAAATTCAGACTCTACAGAAAAGTATTTTAATGAGAAGCTTATAAGCGGTATCGGATATACAGGTAACAAGGCGGAGGTTGACAGTACCATATATGTGGAAGGCAAGAATTCCCTGCTCGTCGCTAATGAAGGAGAGGATAAGATAAAGGCATTATTTGCGGCAGTTGACTTCAAAGATGATAAATTCAATTACATGCTGAAAAAGCAAATAAGTATAGCAGCTAAAATGAAGGCAGAATCTGAAAGTAGTGTGCAGGTGGTCTTAGAGGCATATAAAGGTGGCTCTCTGACGTCTAATTTTCATACTACAGTTAAGGTTTCCAGCGATATATGGTCACAGTTTACGATTCCCATCAATGTAACGGATGCTGATACATTGAATGTTTACGTGGAATATGAGGGAAAAAATAAGGTATGGGTAGATTCGGTATACATAGACGTTATTAAGTAAAATTGTTTATGAAGCCTGCTTAAAAAAAATTAAAGAAAAAATTAAAATATCAGAACTTTTTTGATATAATTATCGTCATATAAATGGATTGTTCTTTAAAGAGGTGAAATATGGAAATCATAAAAATGGAGAGTATCTCCAAGCTGTACAAATCTGGTCAAATCCAGGTTGAAGCATTAAAGGATATATCATTTGTCATAAAGGAAAAGGAATTTGTTTCTATTATGGGTCCTTCAGGTTCGGGAAAATCAACTTTGCTTAATGTAATCGGGTGCCTGGACCATGCTTCTGGTGGTTCTTATGAATTGTCGGGACACCTTGTAGATAAATTAAGCGATTCGAAAATGTCGGAAATTAGAAATATGTTTATTGGATTTGTATTTCAAAATTTTCATTTGCTTCCCAGGATGAATGCTATAAAAAATGTTGAAATTCCTCTCATTTACAGAGGAATGAACGCAAAGACAAGGCATGAGCTGGCTGAAAACGCATTAGAACAGGTGGGGCTTAAAGAGCGAATGCATCACTTGCCTTCCCAAATGTCCGGTGGTCAGCAGCAAAGAGTTGCAATAGCAAGAGCTATAGTTGGAAGCCCGGCAATTATACTGGCAGATGAGCCTACGGGGGCACTGGATACAAAGACCGGAGATTTAATAATGGAATTATTTATTGATTTAAACCAAAAGAAATCAATGACAATTGTTCAGGTAACACATGAAGAAGAAATTGCCGAATACGGTGACAGAATTATCAGGTTAGTAGATGGCAAAATAGTATCAGATGAAAGTAGCGGAGGTAAATTAAATGTATAAGAAAGTAATTTCTATCGCAGTTGTTTTAGCACTTGTTTTTGGAGGAGGAATTTTAACTGCAAAGCTTTTGGCTCCGGATTCCTCCCAGGTTTCTACCGGCCCAAGATATTCCACAAAAGCTGTAGAAAAGGGCGATATAGTTCAGGGGGTAAATATTACAGGTCAATTAAACGGAAACTGGGGCGGCTCAATTACTGCGCCCAAGCCGGAAGGAGTAACCGATTCAAACGGATCACCTGTAAATGTTACATACACCGTTGAAGAAGTGTTTGTCAGCCCAAATCAAATGATAAAAAAAGGTGACAATCTTGTAAGGCTTTCCGCAACAAACTTAGGAGACATACTGGATGATTTGAATGATAATATTCAAAAAAAGCAGGAAGAAATACAGAAAAAAAACGAAGAAACTAAAAAGATGACAGAAGACCTTGGCAAGTATCTGAACAAGAACATAACAGACGTGAGTCAGGTCAATCCTTATGAGGGAATTGTATTTAATGCTCCCATAAGAGGAAGACTGACAGAGCTGAATGTGGAAGAAGGGGAAGTCATTGAGAAGAATACCCTGGCAACAATTGTTGACGACAGCAAGGTAAAAATATCATTTAAGGTTAATACAATTGAATATTCCAACCTGAAGGAAGGACAGAAGGTCTTGCTGCAATACAGGAGAGTGCTGGAAGGCGGAGGGTCGCAAACAGCATTTGACGGATTCTATTCGGGAGTTATAAAAAAATTAAACTCTAACCAGGTACCAAGCACCGACGGTATTACATATGTTCATAACGGAACTATTGAAGCAGATAATCCCGGACTTGTTCAACCAGAAATGATTGCCGCCATATATACAGACAGCAATGGATTCCCGGGGACGGTGTTTGCATACAACGGAACAGTGGATGCATTCGTGAATCAAAAAAAAGTATCCCTGTCCCTTTCGGGTGTATCCTGGGGTGAAGATTCCAATGTTGTTGCTACAGATGTATATGTAAGCGAGAATGAATTTGTCGAGGAAGGGGATTTGCTTGCACGAATTGCAGGAAGTGATGTTACCAAAAAAATAGAGGGAGATATAAGCGCAATAAAAACAAAGCAAGAAGAGGCTTTGAAGATTAACGAAGAGATAGGGGATATATATAAAAAAATAGATAAGGTTTCTGAGCTTACATCAAAGCTTATGGTAACAGCACCGGCTGACGGAATGGTTTCCTATGTGAATTACGATGTGGGTGCCACCATACAGGCTTCGGATTCAAGCGATCAGTGGTCATTGCAGCTGATGGATATGTATAACACCAATGAAATGTACATATACACCAGAGTATCGGATTTGGATGTTTTGTATATCAGGCAGGATGCTCCTGTGGATGTAACTGTGGATGCTCTGCCTGGAGAAAAATTTGAAGGAACAGTAATGAGCTTCGATCAATACACCGATAGGGATGGCAAGACTGTATACAATGTTCAGATAAAGGTCGAAGGAAGAGAAGGCTTAAGACCGGGTATGAATACAAATTGTTTTGTTAATTCCGGAGAAGCATTTGATACACTTCTTGTACCAATTGAAGCGGTGTTTGAGGAAGACGGAGTACAAAAGGTTGAAGTTATGAACGAAAATAATGAACCCGAAGTTGTTGAAATAGAAACAGGCTTGATGAACGATAAATTTGTAGAGGTTTTAAGCGGTCTGGAGGAAGGACAGCAGGTTGTAACAGGAAGTACCAAGGACTTGATGCCAAGCCAGTCAGTACCGGAGAATGATTCGCTGTTACCAAGTACTAATCAATAAGGAGTGATGATAATGCAAGATAAAGGAAGGGCTTCATCTCTTCTTGTAAGGTTGAAATTTTCTGCTTTGATGGCATTTGACGGCATAAAATCCAATTTACTGAGAACATTTCTCACAGTGCTTGGTATCTCTATAGGAGTTGCTGCTGTTATAAGCTTAATGGGAATAGGTGAAGGTGCAAGAAGATCTATAGTTTCCCAATTTGAAAGCCTCGGCGAAAATGTTATAGTAATTAAATCAAATGCGGAGAATGTTGTTTTTAGTCCTGAGGAAGCTGAAGAATTGCCGGGTAGAGTTACAGGAATAGAATATGCAACCCCTGTAGTTTATACCAAGGATACTCCCATAAGGTGGAGAAGAGATGAAAGTGAAATGAACATTGTAGGTGTAAATCAGTACTATACTGAAATAAAGGATCATCCTATTATGTCGGGTAATTTTTTTACATCTCTTCATGTTAAACAAAGGTCTCCTGTTGCGGTACTTGGCTACAATGTAGCTAACAACCTACTCAACGGAAGAAGTCCAGTAGGGCAGACGATTAAAATAAATGGTATAAATTATCGCATAGTGGGAGTGCTTTCTCAAAAGGGAGAGGGAAAGGGCGATGATATTGATAATAAAATAGTCATACCATATACTTCCGCAATGAAAATTACGGATACAAAGGATATATTGGAGATCTGGGCGAAATCAAACAATGCTGAAGATGCTGAACTGGCAATGGTTCAGCTTGGCAGGATTTACAAACGCAAAATCGGCATGGGAAACAATATCCGTCCTGATGATGGTCAAGAGCAGGAATCTTCCGGAGAAGGGGAAGTATCTGTGGAAGATTCCGCTGAAACTATGCCGGTGCCGGATACAGAAACCGGTTCAGAACCGACCCCTTCGGAAGACAATGAAAATGTGTTTAAAAAGGGAGAAGAGCCGCTTACCATTACAAGCCTGAATAATTTAGTAAAAGAAGCAGACCAGGCAAACCGTATAATGACCGTATTGCTTGGAGGAATAGCGGCTGTATCGCTGTTGGTAGGCGGTATAGGAATTATGAATATAATGCTTGTGGCGGTTACCGAAAGAACCAGTGAAATAGGTGTCAGGAGGGCTCTGGGTGCAAAAAAGGAGGACCTTCTGATCCAGTTTTTGCTTGAAGCAGTATATGTAAGTATAATCGGATGCGTAGTTGGAATTATACTTGGTTACTGGGTTGTGAACATTGTTTCCAACTATGGACTTACTGCGGTAGTCAGCATGGACTCAGTAAAAATAGCTGTGTTTGTAGCCTTGTCATCAGGATTGCTGTTTGGTGTTTATCCTGCAATAAACGCTTCAAGTCTGCCGCCTGTGGAGGCACTGAAGAGATAATAGAGTAAATTAAAAGAGGTTGTAATAATACCTCTTTTAATTTTAGTTAAATTGTTATATAATTAAGAAAAAAGTTAATGAAAAACCAAGGATGGTCGTTATGATTCTTACAGGCAGTATTGAACCTTCAATGATAATTGAGTCTTTCTTTGTAATTATGGCTTTGCTGATGTTTCGAAATATTATAACAAAAGTTATAATAAAACTGATTAGAAGGTTTTCGGACAAGTATGGCTTTAAAAATATTGTGCTTATTGCAGAATCGGTTGAAAGAAATATTTCGAATTTTATAGTTTATTCCGCAATATATTTTGGATTATCAGTTTTTCCCTTTAATCCTTCAATACTTCTGTTTATTAACAGGCTATACAGAATATTAGTCATTGTAACGGTAACTCAGGTATCGTTGAAGGTTGTTACAGTATATTCAGAGGTTTTAAATAACAATTATTTAAAAAATACTCAAAATGAAAAGGCACAGGCGACCAAGACAGTATTTCCGATTATGTCAAAGCTTATTAAGGCTGTAATCATAATTATAGCAGTTGTTGCAATAGCTGTGGAATTCAATTTTAGACAGTTAAGCAGCGTTATGGCGGGTCTGGGGATAGGAGGCGCAGCTCTGGCACTGGCTTCTCAGGATATAATCAAAAACTTTTTCGGAGGATTTGTAATACTTGCGGAAAAATCCTTTAATGTCGGTGACTGGGTTAAAATTGATACGTTTGAAGGAACTGTTGAAGAGTTGGGATTAAGAAGCACTAAAATAAGAACAATCGACAAGGAATTAGTTATTGTACCAAATTCAAGGTTTGCCGACAGAGAGATAATAAATTACAGCATAAGAGAAAACAGGAGAGTTAGCTTTGTATTGGGGATTTCATACAAAACTTCTTCGGATAAGCTTAAAGCTGTGATTGACAGTATTAAAAATGTACTTGACAGCCATCCAATGGTTAAAGAAGATTCGGCACTTGTGAAGTTTACAAATTTCGGAGCCGGCTCATTTGAAATTTCAGTTCAATATTTGACTATTACGGCTGATTATGGGGCGTATATGGAAATAAAAAACAATATAAACTTTAAAATAATTGATATATTTAATGGGGAAGATATAGAATTTGCGTTTCCCGGAATGAATATTTACATGAATTAAGTATCTTTAAAATAGTATATTTTATTGAGCAATTGATAAAATAGCGAAAAGTGGAGGAATAATGGAATTTAATCTGAAAGTTGGACTAAAAGAAAAGCAGGAAAAAACAGTAACGATGAATGACACCGCAAAGGTATTCGGAAGTGGGGCAGCAGAGGTTTTTGCGACTCCAATGATGATAGGACTTATGGAAGCTGCTTCCATGAATGCGGTAAAAAAATATATTCCGGAAGGATTTTCAACAGTTGGAACAAGTGTAAACATAAAGCATATAAGTGCGACAGCAGTTGGGAAAAAAGTATGGGCAGAGGCTGAACTAATTGAAATCGATGGGAAAAGACTTGTTTTTAAAGTTGATGCCTATGACGATGACAAAAAAATCGGTGAAGGGACACACGAAAGATTTATAATAGACGAAGAAAAATTTATGTGCAAATTAAAATAATTTTATAATTGTATTTACTTTATACATTTTTTTTAGTAAAATCAGTAAAAGGAGGACAGTATTATGAAGTGTCCAAAATGCAATTATTCGGAAAGCAAGGTTGTAGACACAAGACCTACAGACGATGGATTTAAAATAAGACGTCGTAGGGAATGCATGGAATGTGGTTATCGTTTTACTACCTATGAGAAAATAGAAGAAACACAAATTGTGGTTATCAAAAGAGACGGAACCAGACAGGGATATAACCGGGATAAAATAATAAACGGTCTTATCAGAGCCTGTGACAAACGATCCGTAAGCCTGGAGCAAATAGAGGGAATTGCCGATAAAGTTGAAAGACAGCTTTTAAATACATTTCAGAATGAGGTTTCTACTGAAGTTATCGGAGAACTGGTTATGAACGAGCTTCAGGGTGTGGATGACGTTGCATACGTAAGATTTGCTTCTGTTTACAGAAAATTTAAAGACATTAACACCTTTATGGATGAACTGAAAAAAATCCTTGATGAAAGAAAAAAATAACAAGGGGGTATAAGATGTATATTAATATTGATGTACTGAATATAACAAATGGCAATACTAAAATGGTAGATACCGAATTCGGAAGAATGCATATAGAAAAAATTGAAGCAGGAAAGCTGCAACTGTTGACCGGACGAATAATAGCAACCGATCCTATTTTGATGTATGATGATGAAGGCTATTCAGAGAGCGTTAAGCCCGGAACATATCCTGTTTACATATATGTTGGAAAAACCGGAGACAGAAAGAAACAAACTGTTGCCGCAGAGCTTAGATTTAGCAATAGTGACATCATTAGATGGGAGATGGCCTTGTTAAAAGGCGAATCTTCAAAGGGATTTGCTCAAGATGAATTTATGGGATACGAAGTTGAAAATGGGCTTGGATGTTTCATGGACGAATCAGTATTGGAAATTATGGATGTAATGAGTGAAGAAGAACTTGAAAAATTTGAAAAGAGTGTAAGACATGAAATAAGAAAAAACGAATGTTCATGTGCGGATGTGATTATTGACAAAAAAAAGGGAAGCAACATTATTATTTTTGCCAGCGGTTGGAATGAGGGAACTTTTCCTACCTACTACGGCTTTGACAAAAATAACAAGCTTGCCAGGCTTGTTACGGACTTTATGGTTATAGAGAAATAATGAATGCGGGGAGCAGAAACCCGCTTGTTTTTTTCCTTATCTTAAAACACATCTTCCTCTCTCGAAATTTCAGAAAATATTTTATACAACCTTGAAATATTTTTTAATAGATGATAAAATGAATAATCTATAATACAGAAAAAGGACTGACATGAGAAATAAAATTAACAAATATGATATTGCTTTAATTGCGGCTATAGTTGCGGTGAATGTTTTAATTTTAATTTACGGAGCATTCAATACTGCTGACAAGGGGAAAAAAATAGCTTATGTTTATTCGGATAACCGGCTTGTCGGTGAATATACATTGACTGAAGATTATGAAACGGAATTTAAGGTTGAGGTGGATTCAGGCTACAATATCGTACATATTCAGGATGGCAGCGTATGGATACAAGATGCTACATGTCCTGATAAGGTGTGTCTCCATCAGGGTAAAATAAGCAAAGACGGTGAAATAATAGTCTGCCTTCCCAACAGGCTGATGATACAGATTGAAGATAACTCCGAAACGGAAGATATGACAGACATTATAGTTAAATAGCAAAAAGAAAGAGAATATTATGAATAAATTGCAAAGATATATATTTTTAGCGCTTTTAACGGCGGGAGCATTGATATTAAGCATAATCGAAGGAATGATTCCTCTTCCCTATATAGCTCCGGGAGCCAAGCTTGGGTTGTCTAATATTGTAACGTTGTCAGTTATAGTTGTATTTGGCTTTAAGGATGCACTGCTGGTGGTTGTCATCAGATGCATTTTATTAATGCTTGTGGCAACGAACCCCATAACATTTATCTACAGCATTGTAAGCGGTATAGTAAGTACCATAGTGATGAGCATCGGGTGCAGATACCTTAAGAAATTAAGCTTAATCGGAGTCAGCGTCTTAGGTGCCATGGCACATAATGCTTCACAAATTACAGTTGCCGCAATACTGTTCAATACTCCAAACATGTATTATTACCTTCCTGTTTTGGCGTTTGTAAGTATATTTACGGGGTGCTTTGTAGGATATACATCAATTTTTGTAACCGATAATTTAGATAGAACCTTATTAAAATTAAAAAGAGAGATATAATTATGAGAAAAGGCGGAAATTCGATTTATTTAATTTTGTTGATTTTAACTTCAGCAATAATTGGTACAATATTGGGTAAAGCATTTTCAGGGTATTTTCCGGTATTGAACTATGGAGAATCTATAGGATTTGGACCTGCCACTCTAAACTTAAGCATATTTTCCGTAACCTTCGGATTTAGTGCAAATCTTACCGTAGCAGGAATAATTGGTATATTAATTGCAATAATAGCTTACAGAAAGCTTTAAGGTAACTATGAAAAATATAATTTTGGCATCAAAATCTCCAAGGCGCATTGAAATGCTTGGAAAATATGTAAAGAACATTATAGTCTGTCCTTCTGACACAAAAGAAATAGTTAATGAAAATGATTTTCCAAAAATAACTGTTATGAAAATTGCTCTGGCAAAAGCTCTTGCAGTGGGTGAAAAATGCAGTGATAAGGGGATAATAATATCTGCGGATACAGTTGTTTATCTGGATAGAATAATGGGAAAGCCACAAAATTACACTGAAGGTTACGAAATGCTGAAATTACTTTCGGGTAAAATACACAGCGTTTTTACGGGTGTTTGCATTATAGACAGTGAAAACAATAAAAGAATAGTTGACTATGAAGAAACAACTGTTGAATTTAATGAGCTTACAGATGATTTAATCATAAAATATTTAGATACAGGTGAATTTAAAGACAAAGCAGGGGCATACGGAATACAGGGCTATGGAGAGTTGTTTGTAAAAGCAATCCATGGCTGCTATAACAATGTAAAAGGACTGCCTTTAACTAAACTTAACAACCTTTTGACAAAACATTTTTCTCTTAATTTGCTTTAAAACTATATCATTGCATATTGGAGGTAAAAATGGACAATACTAATTATACCATAAAATCAATACCTGAGGAAGACAGACCCCAGGAAAAATTGTTGAAATATGGTGCAAATAATTTGTCTAACTCAGAACTTATTGCAGTAATTCTAAGAACAGGCAGTAGGGACGAAAATGTTGTAAAACTTTCTCAGCGTATATTGAGTGAAGATGGGAAAGGACTTAGGAACATAGCAGAAGGAACAGTTGAAAAATTCAAGTCTTTCAAAGGAATAAATGATGTTAAGGCATCTCAGCTCATGGCTGTGGCAGAATTAAGCAAAAGAATAAGCACATTAAAAATTGAAAAAATAAAAATTTCCTCTCCCAGCGATGCGGCTGTTTTACTGATGGAGGAAATGCGCTACTATAAAAAAGAATATTTTAAAATCATTCTCTTAGATACTAAAAACAACATTAAAAAAGTTTGTGAAATATCTGTTGGCAGTCTGAACTCATCCATTGTTCACCCAAGGGAAGTGTTTTCCGAAGCTGTTGTTAATTCAGCTTCATCTATAATTCTTGTACATAATCATCCCAGTGGAGAATCAGAACCCAGCCATGAAGATATTGTTTTGACTAACAGACTTGACGAATGTGGTAAAATATTAGGAATAAAAGTATTGGATCATATAATAATCGGTGATGGAGTGTTTTATAGCTTTAAAGAGGAAGGGTTACTTTAATTATACTAATTAAATTGAAAAAGTCGAAAGAACTGAAGGGAAAAAAATATGGGATTTTTTGATATATTCACACAAAAAATAGGAATTGATTTAGGAACATCAAATACATTAGTGTATGTTAACAATAAAGGAATAATTGTTAATGAACCCTCGGTTGTTGCAATAAATGTAAGCACTAATGAGGTATGTGCTGTTGGTGAAGCAGCAAAAGCAATGCTGGACAGAACACCTAAGACGATAAATGCTATTAGGCCATTACAAAATGGTGTTATAGCAGATTTTGAAGTTACAAGGGCAATGATTAAATATTTTATTGACAAGGCATTAAATAAAAGAAGATTTGTTAAATCAAGTATAGTTATTTGTGTTCCGGTGGGTGTTACTTCCATTGAAAGAAGAGCCGTTGAAGAGGTAGCATATGATGCCGGGGCAAAAAGAGTTAAGCTTGTGGAAGAACCTATGGCTGCAGCTATAGGAGCAGGACTTAATGTTTCTCAGCCTGTAGGAAACATGATTGTGGATATTGGAGGCGGTACCACCGAAATTGCTGTAATATCTTTAGGAGGTATTGTCGTTTCGGATTCTATCCGCATAGCCGGAGATGATATTGATGTCAACATCAGAGATTACATGAAAGCTAAATATAAAATGGAAATCGGACTTGTGACTGCTGAAAAGATTAAAATAACAATAGGTAACGCAAGCAGAAAATTTTATATTTTACACCATGATGAAAATGAGGAAAGTATAGAAAACGATGAAAACAATGAAAATGATGAAAGTGCTGGAAGTGATGACAGCTATGAAAATAACGAATATGTAGAAAACCACGATGACAATTATAAATATCCACTGGAAATGAAAATCAGGGGCAGAGATATAGTTTCAGGTCTTCCATTAACCATAACAGTTACAAGTGATGAAATAAGAGAGGCTATCATTGAAACTATAAATAATATTGTAAATGCTATCAAGAGGGTTTTAGAAAAAACGCCCCCGGAACTGTCATCAGACATTTATTCCAATGGAATTTATCTGTCAGGCGGAGGAGCGCTTCTTAAGGGCTTGGACATTTATATTGAAAAAGAAACAGGACTGAAAGTATTTATTGCCGACAACCCGTTAAACAGTGTTGCTTTAGGAGCCGGCAAAATTTGTGAGTCTTTATGATGGTGAACAAATGAATTTTTTGAAAAAGTATTTTATGAGAATTGTATTTTTGTTTACAATTATTGTTTTGGTTACTCTTATAGGTCTTTCCTCCATAGGAAGAGTTGACGGAACTAATTTAGGTTTTTTTGGAAATGTGATTTCTGGTTTCCAAAAAACTGCTTTCAGCACAGGACAAACACTGACTAATGCCTTTTATTCAATTCAGGATATTGCTAAGATGCGTGAGGAAAACAACATGCTGACGGATACCGTCCATGAGCTGCAGGAACAGGTGAGGATATTAGAAAATATTGTAAACAAATCTGAAGCATTAGAAATTGAATACGAAATGAAAAAGAGCCTTGGATACAATCACGTAGTTGGACAAGTAATTGCTCTTGACAGTTCAAACTGGTTCAGCAGATTAACTATAGACAAAGGTGAAAATGATGGCTTGAAGAAAAACGATATTGTAATAAGCGCCGTTGAAACTGACAAGGGAGTTGTTCAGATGGGTCTTGTGGGTGTGGTCACCGAAACATCGTCAAACTGGTCAAAGGTTATAACCATTTTGGATGAAAACTGCAAAATCAGCTTTAGGGACATTAATAGTGATGAGAGCGGAATTATGCAGGGCAGCATCGACGGAACCATAACAGGATACTTTTTTAACAGCAAGGCGAACGCAAGTAAAGATGATTCACTGGTTACCTCAGGCATAGGTGAAATATATTTCCCTGATTTATATATAGGTGAGGTTAAAGATGTTGTTCCTACTACTGATGCATCAACTCAGAGGATTGTGGTGGAGCCTTCGGTTGAATTCACAAAACTCAGCAGAGTATATGTATTAAAGGTAGACAGATAGTGGAAGGGTAGTAATTAAATGAAAAAATTTAGTTTAATGGCTGCTGTTATTGTTATTAGTTTTATATTACAGACATCTTTTTTCAGTTTTTTTAATATACTTGGTACGATACCTGACTTGTCGCTGATTCTTGTTGTTATATTTGCAATGATGACAGACCGAGTAACAGGCGGAATACTTGGTATCATTACAGGCATATTGTATGATGCAATGATATATGATGTATTTGGCGTATATACACTGATATATTTTATTATCGGATCAATAGCAGGAGCATACAGTGATGATATGCTGAGGGAGAATTATGCTGTTTATGCTGTTTCGACCGCAGTAGCAACACTACTATGTCATTTTTTGTTATATGTATTATTGTTTTTCTTAAAATATAGGGTTGGAAATGTAACTGATATTTTTGGAGGCATTATTTTAGAAGTTGTACTTAATGCGATTTTGTCTATTTTGGTGCTTAAATTTATAACTGTGATATTTGATAAATTGAATATTAAATAGCAAAGAGGTAGAAAGTTGAGTTTACAAAAATTTTTTAAAAGCAGATATAATATTTTATACATAATAATAGTATTCATGCTTTGTGTCTTAGGATTCAGGATGGCCGTACTGACGATTGTTGAAGGCGAAGAATACAGAGCGGTTGCAGATGTAAAAAAAATAAAGGACATTCCTGTTAAAGCACCCAGGGGCAAAATTTTTGACAGGAACGGTGTTCTTCTGGCAGATAATGTTTCAAGTTTTACTGTTCAAATGTATACCGATGAAATCGAGTCGAAAAATTTCAATGAAATTTCATATATATTATCTAAAATACTTGACGAAAACGGTGAAAGGCCAATTGATGAATTTCCGATAGAAATTGATACGTTTGATTACATTGATGATACAAAAGAAAGGGCTTACAAGCTCCCAGAAGGTCAGGAGCCTCCAATATCCGGAACCGAAACTTCTGAATCTTCTGTTTCTTATGTTACTGCGGAAGAGAGAGTTATTCAAGCAGTGAAGGATAACATTAATGAATGGATGAATTTTAATACTTTGATTTACGGAGAAGAATTTAACGTCAGAGAAAGAGTTTTAGACACCATATTAAGAGATATGGATGTTCCTGTTAAATTGGAGGATAATCATTTTGTGTTTTCTGATTTAGATAAAGATGATGAAAAGGAAGAAGAACCTGTTGAATCTACGGATGAAAATGCTCAGGATACCCAGACAAATCAGCAGATAACACAGCAGCAGACAGATTCACAGGTAGTTGAAACAGAAGAAGATCCAATAAAAAAATGGCTCAGTGAGAATTCTTTGAGCGGAAATCTTACTGCAGACAGTGTAGTTGAGGAGCTTCTTGTAAGAAACAATAAATATTTATCAGGTCTGTTCTCAAATTCTAAAATCAGAAAGCTTTCATACGACTTTATTGTATCAAAAGGTCTTGATACAAACATTAAGCTTGTGAAATATTCATTTGTTCAGGATGAAAATTATAAAAATATTAAAAAGAACCTGAATGTAAATCATGAAGAAGTAACACCATCTTCATCCGCCAAGGATGATTTTGTGCTGCTCAGCATGAAATATTCGCTGGACAATTTACTTCATACGGTTTATGAAACAGAAACAGGGAAAGTTATGCCGGGGGCTTTGCTGATAGAGAGACTAAAAGAAGTGTATCCGGATCTGCCGGTTAAATTTGTTGAAAATGGTCAGCAAGGTCTATATGAATACACAGACGATGAGTTAAAAGCGAAATATTTAAGTCAAAACAACATGGAGCAAAGCACGGACCCCTACAGCTTCATTAAGCAGATTTCATTTAAAAACTATGATATACTAAAGAACTTAATAACCGATGACAGCATTAAATACTATTCACAGGTAGAATTATTAAAGTATGAAAATCCTTCTATCTCAATATCGGAATGGGAGTATACTCCTATCAGAGATAAAAGAAATTGGATAACGAAAAATTTACAATTAAAAGAAGAGGAAGATACCTCAAATTATTCTGCTGAAGATGTATTTAAAATGCTGAGGGACACATTGAAAATCAATTCGGGTGTCAATGATTATGACATGAGAAATATGATGGTTATCCGTGAAAGATACAATAAAACAAGTTATCTTTCATACCATCCGGTGGACATATGCTACAGCATATCAGAAAAATCAGTGGCTATGATTTCTGAACGATCTCATGAACTTAACGGTATAAACGTTGAAATAGAGCCTTTAAGGTATTATCCACAAAATGATACAGCCGCCCACGCAATAGGATACCTTGGGAAAATAGCCCAGGATTACGAAGTTCAGGATTATATTGTTGAAAAAGGCTACAGTCCGGATGACATAATAGGTAAAACAGGACTTGAAGAAAAATTTGAAAGCTATTTAAGAGGAGAGAAGGGAAGGAAGACTGTTGAGGTCAACAACGTTGGAAAAACCATAAGGTCGGTTTCGAGCCAGGCACCTACCCCGGGCGATAATTTATATGTTACCATAGATGACAGACTTCAGAAAACCGCTGAAAATGCCCTGAAGAAGGGCATAGAGCAAATACAGGCAGGAGGAATCTTTGAAAGCGAATGGGGTGATTTTGTATTTAAGGATAAATATCAAAACGCCAAGTCGGGAGCTCTTGTTGCATTGGACGTAAAAACAGGAGAGGTTCTGGCAATGGCCAATTATCCTTCCTATGATTTAAATTTGTTTTCAACAGGCATATCTCAGGAAGACTGGAACAGCCTCTTAAGCGACTCAAAGAATCCACTGGCTCCCAGACCTCTTTATAACATAGCAATGCTTTCTGCCATACAGCCCGGTTCCACATTTAAAATGATTACCGCACTCGCTGCTCTTGAAAAAGGAGTTAATCCTAATACACAGGTTTACTGTGCAGGTACTATGGAGGTAGGAGACAGACGCTTCAGCTGCTGGATTTACAACATGTTCCATGGTTCACATGGATATCAGAACATGTATCAGGCAATAATGAATTCCTGTAACTTCTATTTTTATACAACCATGCTCGGAGAAAATCTTGCTACTCACCAGCCTCACACAGTAAAGGTTACCGCAGAAGAAGTTATAGCTATGGCTTCTCAATTTGGGCTTAACGATAAAACAGGAATTGAAATAGATATACCCCAGGAGACCTCAGGAGGAGTGCCCAGCATAGAAGGAAAGAAAATTAATATAAGAGTGTATTTAAGAATGTTTCTGGAGGCAAATATAGAAAGATATCTGGAAAAAGGATATACTATTGATTCCGGAATGAAAAATGAAATTGTGGAGGAAATTGTAAGCTGGGTTGACAGAGACGAACCCATGACCAGGGGAGAGGTATATGATGGTTTAAAAGCCTTGAGACTTAATCCTGAAAAAGTAAATGACTACAACGTACCTCTTGTGGATATAATCAAGTATTCATACCTGAATCAGGCGGCATGGAATGTGGGCGACAATTTAAATATTAGCATTGGTCAGGGAAATAACGCCTATACGACGATGCAGATGGCAAACTATGCAGCTACTATTGCCAATGGAGGATACAGGCACAATGTAAGCATAGTTAAAGAAATACAAACCTATGACGGAAAGAAAACGGACTATGTACCGCTAAGAGAAGCTGAGAGAGTTAAATTATCTGATTACGATTATTTGAATGTTGTAAGGGAAGGTATGAGGCTTGTTTCACTGGATGACAGCGCAAAGCCTTATTCTAAGTTTCCCGTGGAGGTGGCAAGCAAGACAGGTACCGCACAAAATCAGGGAACAAATCCTGACACAGGCAAGCCTTATGATGATTTTGCCTGGTATGTTGCTTTCGCTCCCTACGACGATCCTCAGATTGCGGTTGCCTGTATATTATTTGAGGGAGGTTCAGGAAGATATCCGACCCCGATAGTCAGAGAAGTAATAGGTGAATATTTGAAGCTATATAATGGACAATAGCTGAATGATAGAAGAACGGTGATTGGGCAGTTGCTCACCGATTACATTACAATTTTTCAGCGATAGTTCACCAATTGTAGAATGGGAGGATTTTATGGGAAAGTTAGTCTTAGTAGAATCACGGAAAGATTATATTGGGAAGACAGTTATATGTATCAAGACAGGGATTGCTTTATCTGAGGGAGGGAAAAATGTCCTTTTTATGGATTTATCCTCAGGCAAGAAGAAAATTTCAGAATATCTGAATGTAAATGAATCCATCATATACGACATAAAGGATGCCCTAAACGGAATATGCTCTTTAGAACAGGCTGTAATTGAAATCAATGAGAGGTTATCACTTCTTCCCTGCCCCAGAATTGCTGACAAACTAAGTAAAATAACCCAGGATGAATTTACGGAGATAATCGGCAAAGCTAAAGAAACATATGACTTTATAATTGCAGATGTTGATAAAGCTTCATCCGGCTATATTAACTTCAGCCTGGTCAGCCATATAATTACAGTAAATAACAATGATTTTTCATGTATTAAAGAATTTAACAACACAAGGAGCATAGCGCAAAAATATAATGTGGATCATATTCTTTCGATGCTGAACATGTATCACAGGAAAAAGGCTAAAAAGGGAACAGCTATGAGTGCAAAAGATATTCAGAAGATGACAGAAGTGGATATGGATGTAATAATAGAAGAAAACCCCAGGTATTCAAATATGGATTATGATTATCTGTTCGGCAGTCAGGATGACTCATTCAGCAGAGCTATTAAAACAATTGCCGGAAAATTAAATTAATACTGACAGTATAAAAAACAAAGACTTAAGGTTTTTGTTTTTTTTAGTAATAAAGCTTGTAACATTTTAATAAAATATACAGAAGGGGTGGGTGAGATGAATAAAATAACAAGAAAAAAAATCAACCTGAAAAGAAAAGAGCAATTTAACAGAAAGTTAGCAGTCCAGGTTATATTCAGCATAGTTTTGGTTGCAGCGGTTATTGTTACCAAGCAGTTGGATTCTGACAAATCCAGGCAGCTTTTAAATACTGCCGGTGAAAAAATGAGCGATAGCGTCAGGCCGGATGAGGTTGGAAATTCGATTCATAATTTCGGTATAGGCATAAAAAACATAATGTCTTTCAAATCAAAGGATGCATCTGAGTACGCTGCTCCCGTCAGTGGCAAGGTTTACCTTAACTATGGATTGACCAAGTCAGGAGAGACTACCTACTACAATCACGGGATGGATATTGTGTCAAATACCAAGTCTCTGAAATCTATTTCCGACGGAAAGGTAACCCAGGTAGGAAATAATGAAAAGCTTTCAAATTACGTAGTTATTGAAGAAGACGGAAAAACAATAATTTACGGAAAAATAAAAGAAACATTTATAGGTGAAGGCGACAAGGTTTCAAAGGGAGAGATTATAGGAGCTCTCAATGAAGAAAATATGCTTCTTCATATAGAAGTATGGGAAGACGGCGAATCTTTAAACCCGGCTAAGCTTTTTGATATGAATGAATAATATGTAATGCTTATTTTAATTGCATTAGCTTCCCATGAGGCGGCACATTTAATTTCTTCCGTAATTCTCAATATTAAAATGGATAAATTCAAGGTTACCATATTTGGATTTAATATTAATACCGATTTAGAACAAGTTGGCTTTTTCAAAAAACTGCTGCTGTTTTTAGCCGGACCGGCATGTAATATTTTTTTGTTTTTATTATTTAAAAATACAGCATACAATAATTTTGCACAAGCCAATTTATTTCTGGCAATCGTGAATATGTTGCCTGTTGTACCCCTGGATGGAGGAAATATCTGCAAATCGGTGTTGCAAATATTCCTTGACCTGAAATCTGTATGCAGGTATATGATTATGACCAATACATTTTTTATTGTATGCTTTCTGATAATAATACATATACACGAAGACTACCTTTTTTTTATATTGATTATTATGAGTCTCAGAGGGATATTAGAAGAAAACCAATATCTGATTGAAAAAAGTATCAGAAAAAAGTACAATTTGTTTAAATAGCTGTCTAAAGATTTTTTACCTTCGTTTCAGAATGACGACAGACTGACTCCCCCATGTTTCAATAAAAGATTTTTGACTG
>DHUT01000045.1:50015-64832 GCA_002409285.1 Firmicutes bacterium UBA5227
AAAATCCGATTATAAGGTATAATAGTATTACATTTGTAAATGAGAATTTATAAATGCCTCTTAAATTTTTTGCCTCAAGCCGCGGGAAACCGCGGCTTGCCCTTTTTCCAGCCTTCGATTCCTTTATTTGCAATTCCTTCATTTACAATGAAAAAACCACAACCAGCATACAAAATATAAATATGAGTATAAATATATTTTCTTTTATAAAATTAACGATTTTAATAAGCATTTTAATTCCCCCTTATCATTATATGTTGTGCTGGTAATTTATTGAATCAAATTAAGAACAGTATTGATTAGGACTGCATAAAATGAAACATAATCAGTAATGAAACGGAGGGTTACAATGCCTACAGTATATTTAAGTCCATCTACTCAGGAATATAATCAGTATGTAACAGGTGCGGGAAGCGAAGAATATTTCATGAATTTAATAGCTGATGCAATGATTCCGTACCTTGAACAATTTGGTATAAATTATTACAGAAACACACCTGAAATGACGGCAGGTTCTTCTTTGAGAGATTCAAATTCCAGGAACGTTGATTTTCATGTAGCAATTCATTCCAATGCGTCAGGTCCCGGTCAGGAAGGAAGAAACAGGGGAACAATAGTATTTTATTATCCGGGAAGCGCAGACGGACAAAGGATGGCAAATATTATGGTTCAGAACATGAGAGAAATATATCCGCTGCCCGAACTGGTAAGAGCTGTACCAACAACCAGCCTGGGAGAAGTAGCAAGAACCACAGCTCCTTCAGTCCTGATAGAAGTTGCCTATCACGACAATGTTGAGGATGCAAACTGGATACAGAATAATATTGATGCAATAGCCAGGGCTCTGGCAGACTCTATAAACGAATATTTCAGCAGTGCGGGAACTCAACCTTCTCAACCGGCACAACCGGGAGCAGGGCAAACGGGAAGAGTTGCCTTAACAAGCGGTTATTTAAATATAAGAAACGGTCCGTCAACTAACGCACCTGTTATAGGGATGGCACCAAATGGTGCAATAGTGAACATAACAGAACAAGTTGGGGACTGGTATAGAATTATTTATAACGGAATCGACGGCTATGTCAGCGGTCAATATATATATCCACAATAAAGTGACAAGGGGACGAGAGACGAGATACAAGATACAAAAGACCGGGGTTGTTGTCAGCACTGACAACAACCCCGGTCTCTTGTATTCCTTATATTATGCGGTCGGGGGGATTTGAACCCCCACGAATATTCATTCGCTAGCCCCTCAAGCTAGTGCGTCTGCCATTCCGCCACAACCGCTGACTGCTTTATTATTATAAGTGATGGACAAGGTTTTGTAAAGAGAAATTTTTATTCTTGTAATATTTTCCTGTCTGGATTATAATTGTAGTAATATAAATAACAGAGGTGCCATATGCAGGGAGCGATTTTAAAATCCTTTACTTATGAAAATTCCGGTGGTAACGGTGCAGGTGTAATTTTACTTGATAAACAGATAACTAACAATGAAAAACAGAAAATCGCTGCAGAAATAGGATTATCGGAAACCGCTTTCATATTGAAGATAGATGACGAAAATTTCGATTTAAGTTTCTTTACTCCGGTATGTGAGGTTGAACTATGCGGTCATGCAACAATTGCAGCATTCTATTATTTAGGCCTGATAAATGTTATCAGAGGTTCGGATGAAGTTGTAAAGGTATATCAGCATACAAAAGCCGGAAAATTGGGAATTGAGCTTAAGTTCAATAAGGGAGTGGAATATGTATTGATGCAGCAGCAAAGTCCTCAGATTTTCGACGAATTTATAGGGCAAGATTTGAAGGACATAGCTATAACACTGAATACACCGGAAAGCAATATCGGGCTTAATGGCGCTGAAATATATCCCACGGTAGTATCAACGGGCTTGAAGGATATAATGGTTCCTGTTAAATCAAGACAGATTTTGAACGATTTAAATGTTGATTTAAATGGAATTATTCAAATTTCAAATGAAAAAGATGTGGTGGGCTATCACGTGTACACAGTTGAAAATGGAAAAGTATATGCAAGAAATTTTGCTCCAAAAGTAGGTATAAATGAGGAATGTGCTACAGGAACATCTAATGGTGCACTGTGCGGATTATTGTATGAGAGAAAAGTTGTTTCAAATGAAACTGAAGTTATTCAGGGCGAATCAATGAATGAAAAAAGCCTTATTTATGTGAAGGTAGTTGATGATAACAGTATTATTAATGTCTATGCAGGCGGAAAGGCTTCTTTTGTAAAAAGTTTTAATTTGTAAAATTCAGGAATAGGGGATGAATTATGAAAATTAAAGATATAGCCAAGGTTTTAAATGCAGAAATACTGACAGATTTCAGCAGCGAAGGCACAGATATTCAATATGGTTTTGCAAGTGATTTGATGAGTGATGTCCTGGCTTATGCCAACAGTGAATCCCTGCTTGTTACCGGATTGAATAATGCTCAGGTAATAAGAACTGCGGAAATGATGGATATGGATACCGTACTGTTTGTAAGAGGAAAAAAGCCCTGTAAGGAGGTGCTGGAGCTGGCAAGAGAAAATTCTGTTACTGTGCTTGCAACCGAATATACTATGTTTAAAACATGCGGTATGCTGGTTTTAAGCGGCATGAGGGGCATAGAATCTGATGAATGAGGGATTTTTAAAGAGATATAGTTTTAATATTGCTGCAAATGATTTCATGAGCGCCGGAAAGGGTTCGAGCTCAATAAAGAATATATTAAAATCTATGGGAATAGATGCAACTGTTATAAGAAAAATAGCAATTGTATCTTATGAGGCTGAAATGAATATTGTCATACATTCTCTTGGAGGGGAACTTCATTGCGATCTATATGATAACAAGATTATAATTTTATCTGAGGATGCAGGACCTGGGATCGAAGATTTGAATTTAGCATTGACCGAAGGTTATTCAACTGCTCCTGAGAGTATAAGGGAGCTTGGGTTTGGTGCTGGTATGGGGCTTCCTAACATGATGAAATATTCTGATGATTTCAAAATAACTACCGGCAGGGATGGCACAGTTATTAAAATTACTTTTTTAATGTAGGAGGCATACATGAATTTTTCAATTATGTTCGATAAGGAAAAATGCAAGGGATGTACAAATTGCATGAAAAGGTGTCCAACGCAAGCTATACGTCTTATAGACGGAAAGGCATTTATAAATAATTTAAAATGCATACATTGCGGTGAATGCATAAAAGTATGCCCTTACAATGCGTATACTCCAGAATCTATCGAATGGTATGAAGAAATGCACTTTTCATCATATAAGTATAAAATTGCTGTTTTATCCACTCCGCTTTATGGTCAATTTCCTAAGGGAACAGATATTTGTAAGGTTCAGAATGCGGTTTTAAAGCTTGGTTTTGATTACGTATACGATGCAAGTTGGGCTGCGGAAATGGTGAGTAGGGCAATAAAAAAGAAGATTAACGAAGAAAAGAACATAAGACCGTTCATTTCAACCAATTGTCCTGCGGCGGTACGTCTGATTAAAAATAGATATCCCTCTCTGATGGATAATCTGATTTTACTTAAGGAGCCTATGGTTATTGCTGCTATGACTGCAAAAGAAAGGGCAAAGGCAAAATTTAATTATAAAGATGAAGAAATAGGAGTATTTTATATTTCTCCCTGCCCGGCCAAACTTCTTGCCGTTACGGATCCTGTGGGTGATTACGTGCCCTATGTTGACTGGGTTATCCCATTAAATACAATTTATGGGCAAATATACAAGGAAATAATTAAGGGTGACGATAAACTATGTTTATATCCATCACTCAACGGTCTAAAATGGGCGGTATCAGGGGGACAGTCAGAGTCGGCAGATTTAACAAACTATATTGCGGTTAACGGAATGGAAAATATAATCCAGATATTGGATGAAATTGAAAACGGTAACTTAAGCAATGTTGATTTTGTGGAAACACTGGCATGTGTTCAAGGATGTGTAGGAGGAACTTTTAATGTTATAAATCCATTTATTGCTCAAAGCAACATTAATTATGTTCTAAGCAATACTAAGGATTCCGAATTAAATGAGGAACTGGAAGAATTTGAAGGAATGTATGACGAAGGGATTTTTAAATTCAAACTGAATCCGGACGAAAATCCCGGCAAATTCAGCATGAAAGAAGCAATAATAAAAAGAGAAAAAATAAAGGAAATTTACGACGTCCTTCCGGGTCTTGACTGCGGTTCCTGCGGGGCTCCAACCTGCTATGCACATGCGGAAGATGTGTATAACAATGATTCAGCTCTATATGAATGCGTAGTGTTAAGAGCAAGTAAGAAGGAATAGGAATACAGGAGGCATTATGGAAATTAATAATTTTTGCGAACAGCTGAAGCTTAATGTTTTATTTGATTCAAAAAAGAAAATAAATATAGAAGGAGTATACATAGGCGATCTGCTAAGTATAGTAATGACAAAAGCTAAGCAAGGCTATGCATGGATTACTATCCAGACACATATTAATACCGTAGCAGTTGCAGAGCTTTTAGATTTATCATGTATTATTGTTGTTGAAAACATGGAAATTGAACCGGAAACTGTTGAAAAAGCCAAGGAACTTGATATTCCTTTATTCAGAACCGGTGAAAGTGCTTACAATATAGCATGCAGATTGCACGATATGGGAATAAAGTGAATAAAGTGAAATTTTTTTATGATATGCACATCCATTCGGATTTATCGCCCTGTGGCAGTGAAGATATGACTCCCAACAATATTGTCAATATGTCATGTATTAAAGGGTTAGACATTATTTCAGTAACAGATCACAATGCCGCAGATAATCTGCCTGCGGTGATGGAATTATGCAACAGTTCCGGCATTGAGTTTGTACCCGGTATTGAGGTTACAACCAGAGAGGAGGTACATGTTCTGTGTTACTTTAAGGATATATTCAGTGCCCTTAAATTTGGAGATTTAATATATAATTCTCTGCCTGATATTCCTAATACACCTTCTATTTTTGGTCAGCAGAACATCTATAACAGCAAGGATGAGATTACCGGCACTCTAAATAAGCTTCTAATAAGCACATCAAGCTTTTCTTTGATAGAAATATATTCTCTGACTGAGCAGTATCACGGGATAATGATTCCTGCCCATATCAACAAAAAATCAAACGGATTATTAGGAGTGCTGGGCTTTATACCATCTAATATTAGTCTTAAATTTGTGGAGGTATATACAAAGGCAGATATTGATGAAGAACTTATAAAAAATTTAAATATTTTGAAAAATTCAGATGCACATTATTTGGCTGATATTTCAGAAGCTGAAAACTGCTTTGAACTTAACAGTTTGGAGGAAGTGTATAATTATCTATGTATCAAATAAAAGTTTTAAGGGCGGAGTGCCCTGTTTTTCTGTTGGAGGAATCATGAAGGAAATTTCAATGCATATTTTAGATATTGTAATGAATAGTGTCAGAGCTGAAGCAACATTGATAGAAATTAATATAGAAGACAGCAAAAAACTGAACCGTTTAAAAATTTCTGTTAAAGACAACGGTATGGGTATGAGTGATGAAATGGTAAAAAAGGTTGAAGACCCTTTTTTTACTACAAGGACAACAAGAAAGGTAGGATTGGGTATACCCATGCTCAAGGATAACTGTGAACGATGTAACGGTTCCTTTAAAATTCAATCAAGGGAAAGAGAGGGAACTTTGATTGAATGTGATTTTGAAAGGAACAATATCGACAGAGCTCCTCTGGGTAATATGGGGGATACTATAATGGCAATTATTGGTTCTTTAGAAAGTTGTGAATTATTATACAGCCATGTTACCGATAGAGGAACATTTGTCCTAAATACGTCTGAAGTAAGAAAAATGCTGGATGGAAGCAGTATCAGAGACAATGGAGTATTGCTTTGGATAAGGGAATATGTAAACGAAAACATACAATATATATCAACTATTTAACAAGCGATCGAGAGTAAAAAATGTTGATACCTTGCAATTTATTCAATAAGATGATAAAATTTAAAAGTAAAAAAAAAGGTGTTTAAAAATGGTCATTAATCTGTTATAATCGATATGTTTGGTTATTTAATAACTTTTTTTGTAACATTATTAAAATGAAATTCAAGAGGTGAAATTTATGAGCACAAAATTGTTTACATTTAAGGGCGGAGTTCATCCACCTACAAGTAAGACGCTAACACAAGATGTGCCTATTGAAGATGCGGTTGAACCTAAAACTGTTGTTATTCCGTTGTCACAGCATATAGGAGCCCCTTGTGATCCGCTAATTGCTGTTGGAGATACAGTAAAAGTCGGACAGAAAATAGGTGAATCAAAAGCCTTTATGTCAGTTCCGGTACATTCAAGCGTATCAGGAACAGTGAAGAGAATTGAACAGCACTATATACCTAACGGGTCTAAAGCTAATTGTGTAGTTATAGAATCTGACGGGAAGTTTGAAGTACATGAATCCGTACGTCCAAAAGGAACAGTAGAGAAACTGACAAAGGAAGAAGTTTTATCAATTATTAAAGAAGGCGGAATGGCAGGTATGGGAGGAGCAACGTTTCCCACACATGTTAAATTAAGTCCACCAAAGGATAAACCAATTGATATACTGATAGTTAACGGTGCGGAATGCGAGCCGTATTTAACTGCCGATCATCGAATAATGCTTGAAAAACCGGAGCTTGTTTTATTGGGAGTTAAGGCAATTATGAAAGCTCTGGGAGTCAATAAGGGTTATATAGGAATTGAAAAAAATAAGCCTGATGCAATCGAAATTATGCAAAAAACCGTTGAGGGACAGGAAGGGATCGAAGTAGCTCCTTTGGAAGTGAAATATCCCCAGGGAGATGAAAAAAGAATAATTAATGCCATAACGGGCAGAATTGTTCCATCAGGAGGGCTTCCCATGGAAGTGGGATGTGTTGTGGAAAATGTAGGAACAGTGGCGACAATAGGTAATATTATTAAGACAGGCATGCCTTTGATTCAGAGGGTTGTAACTGTTTCCGGAAGTGCTGTTCAAAATCCAAAGAACCTTTATGTAAGAATCGGCACTTCATTTAAAGATGTAATTGAACAATGCGGCGGTTACAAAGAGGAGCCGGGCAAGCTTATAAACGGCGGACCGATGATGGGAATTGCTCAATTCTCAGATGAGGTTCCTGTTGTAAAGGGTACTTCCGGAATTCTTGTATTAAATAAAAAGGAAGCAGATCTTCCGGAACCGTCAAATTGCATACTGTGCGGAAGATGTGTTGATGCATGCCCGGTACAGCTTATGCCATACAAAATCAGCAGGTATACAATTCAGAAAAACTTTGATGCTGCTGATGAATATCATGCAGCTGACTGTATAGAGTGCGGAGGCTGTTCCTTTGTGTGTCCTGCAAAGAGACCGCTTAAGGAAACCATAAGCGTGGCAAAAAAAGAAATACTGGCAAGACGCAAAAAGGTTAAATAGGAGGAAAAACAGATGGATAATAAGTTGATTGCTTCATCGTCACCTCATATCAGGAACGATGAAACAACTCAAAAATTAATGCTTGATGTAATTATAGCTTTATTACCTGCATTAGTGGCAAGCATATTTTATTTTGGAACTAAATCAATAATATTGGTGGTGTGTTCTGTTGCTGCGGCAGTTATTACAGAATATGCCTGTGAAAAATTTATGGGAAGACCTGTAACGGTTACTGACTTAAGTGCGGTGGTTACAGGTATGCTGTTAGCTTTTAATCTGCCTTCAACAGCACCTTGGTGGATTGCTGTAGCCGGTTCGGTATTTGCAATAGCAATAGTAAAACAGGTATTCGGAGGACTGGGCTTTAACTTTTTAAATCCGGCATTGGCGGCAAGAGCATTTATAATGGCTTCGTGGTCTTCTCATATAGCAAGCGGCTTTATTGACCCTGCAACAGACGCCGTATCTTCGGCAACACCTTTGACAATGATTAAGACCGGAGCTGCAGGACAGCTTCCCTCAATTGCAGACATGCTCATGGGAAATATTCCCGGTGTTATAGGAGAAACATCAGCTATACTTTTAATATTAGGCGGTATTTATTTAATATACAGAGGAACAATTAAATGGATAATTCCGGTTGTTTATATAGGAACAGTTGCTGTTATTGCTCTCGTTACTGATGGTGCCAGCCTGCTTCTCTACCATATATTTGGAGGCGGATTAATGCTTGGTGCATTTTTCATGGCAACTGATTATGCAACCAGCCCGGTTACTGACAAAGGAAAGGTTATTTTTGCTGTTGGAGCCGGAATACTCACTATGCTCATAAGGAAAATGGGCGGCTATCCCGAGGGCGTATCCTATTCGATACTTCTGATGAATATCCTTACTCCAATGATAGACAAGTATGTTCAGCCAAAAGTATTTGGAGTAGCAGGAGGTAAAAAGAATGAAAAATAATTATGTTAGATTAGGTGGAATATTGTTTATAATCGCAGCAATATCTGCAGGTATACTTGCCTGGTTAAATGGTGCCACAAGCGATTTGATTGCTAAAAATGAAGCTATGGCCAGCATGGATCCTGCAGTTCTGGAAGCTGTTATGCCTGGTGCGGTTATGTTTAATGAATATGAAGATACTGCTTTGGTTGATAAAATAAAATCGGAAAATGACAAGTTTGTTGACCTTCTTACTGCAGTTGATGCCTCAGATAATCAGCTTGGAAATGTTGTAAGAACATGGAGCACTGTTTCCGGCTATGGCGGAGATATGGAACTGTTTGTAGGGGTTTCAACTGAGGGTAAAATTACCGGTGTTAATGTGGTAACCCACAGCGAAACTTCGGGACTTGGTTCAAGAACAACAGAACCTGAATTCTGGAGTCAGTTTGTAGGGAAAGATGCAGGTGAGGGAATAACAGATTTTGATGCAATATCAGGTGTAACAAAATCATCTAATTCTTTTCTCAGTGCTGTTAATAATGCGATAAGCATTTACAGCGAATATTTAAAGTAGGAGGATGACATGAGCAAGTTTGATATATTTAAAAATGGTGTTACCAAAGAAAATCCTATTTTGGCTCAACAGGTTGGTATGTGTGCGACACTTGCAATTACCACTTCCCTGATAAATGGAGTTGGAATGGGAGTTGCTGTTATAGCAGTTTTGACCGGATCAAACATTGTTATTTCGGCATTGAGAAAATTTATACCGGATGAGGTTCGTATACCGGCATTTGTTATAATAATTGCTGCATTTACGACGATTATAGATTTGGTGATGCATGCATATACATTTGAGTTATATCAGGCACTGGGTGTATTTATACCATTAATAGTTGTTAACTGTATTATTTTGGCAAGAGCAGAAGCATTTGCTTTCAGCAACGGTGTTTTAGATTCTGCGATTGATGGTTTAGGTATGGGCGTGGGTTACCTGGTGGCCATGATTTTATTAAGCTCTATAAGAGAAATATTAGGTAATGGAACCATATTGGGATTCAGCATTCTTCCCGAAAGCTACGAACCCATGATGATGGCAGTACAGCCGCCTGGAGCATTTATTCTATTAGGCTTGTTAATAGGGCTTGTAAATTACCTATCTAACAGAAAGAACAGAAAGAAAGCATAGGAGGCTGAAATGGAATTAGTAAGTTTATTTATTACTTCATTTATTGTAAACAATATAATATTTTCACAGTTTTTAGGAACATGCCCTTTTTTAGGGGTTTCTAAAAAAATTGATACAGCGGCAGGTATGGGTATAGCCGTAATATTCGTTATAACATTGGCTTCAATCATAACTTTCATTGTCCAGAAAGCAATTTTGGTTCCAATGGAATTAGAGTATTTGCAGACAATAGTTTTTATTTTGATTATTGCTGCATTGGTACAGTTTGTTGAAATGTTTTTAAAGAAATCTGCTCCCGGTCTGTATCAGGCATTAGGAATTTATCTGCCTTTGATTACTACTAACTGTGCAGTTCTTGGTGTTGCTATAAATAATATAAAATTTGATTATACTTTTATTGAATCAATTGTTTATTCGGTAGGAACATCCGCAGGTTTTATGCTTGCAATTGTACTGTTTGCGGGAGTAAGGGACAAGGTAGATAATGCTGATCTTCCTGAATCACTGAAAGGCTCTGCTATATCTTTGATTACAGCAGGATTGATGTCTGTTGCATTCCTTGGCTTTTCAGGACTGAAATTATAGGAGGTATGAAGAATGGTTATAGTTAATGCAGTTGCAGTTACCGGCGGTATTGGCATTGTATGCGGAGTATTGCTGGCAGTTGCGGCAAAATTGTTCTCAGTAGAGGTGGATACCAAGGTTACTGAAGTAAGGAACCTCTTGCCGGGAGCTAATTGCGGAGCCTGCGGATTTCCCGGATGTGACGGGATGGCTGCCGCAATAGCAGAAGGAAGAGCCCCGGTTAACGGATGTCCTGTGGCAAGCAGTGAAAGGCATCAGAAAATAGCTGCTGTTATGGGAACAACGGTAGAAGAAACAGAAAAAAAGGTTGCTCACGTTTTGTGTCAGGGATGCGACAGCGTAGCAGCAAAGAAATACGAATATGATGGTGTAAGAGACTGTAAGGCAGCTGCAGCAGTACAGGGAGGACCCAAGTCATGTGACAGGGGATGCCTGGGATTTGGAAACTGCAAGGTTGTTTGTGACTTTGACGCAATTGAAATTGTTGACGGGTTAGCTGTTATAGATAAAGAAAAATGTACCGCATGCGGTAAATGTATTGAAGAGTGCCCAAAGGCGGTTATAGAATTTGTGCCGTATAAAAACAATGTAGTTGTAGGATGCCACAACAAGGATTTTGGCAAAGCTGTAAAGGATGTATGTTCAATAGGATGCATAGGCTGCAAAATCTGTGAAAAAAATTGTGAATTTGATGCAATACATGTTGCTGATAACCTGGCTAAGGTTGATTATGACAAGTGTACACATTGCATGGTATGTGTTCAGAAATGTCCAACCAAAGCAATACAGGGTATATAACAGCAATAGAATAAAAGTAGAATAATATGGCTGTGCCGGGGCACAGTCTTTATTTATAATTTGCTCCAAAATGGGTTTTGACAAATATATTGTTAAGAACTATAATATCTGTATCAATAAAAAAGGCGAGGATTGCTTATGAATATTGTGGAAAAAATGCAACAGGAGCTAAAGGGAAGGATAATTGATTTACAATCGCTGGATAAAGACAAAACAGCTGTATTCATCGTAGATATGGTTGATGGTTTTGTGTACTCCGGCGCATTGTCTTCCCCAAGAGTTGCTGCAATAGTAAATAATATTGCTGAATTAAATGAAAAAACCAAGGGATACAAAAAAATGTTTTTTCTGGACTGTCATGAAGACAATTCCCAGGAATTAATGTACTTTCCGCACCATTGCGTTAAAGGCACAAACGAAGTGGAACTAATTTCCGAATTGAAAACAGAGCATTCAAACGGACCGGAAACCTTTTATGTGGAGAAAAACAGTACAAACGGGTTTTTCAGCAATGGATTTCAGGAATGGCTGAAAAAATATGAAAATGAAGTTGATAATTTCATTGTAACAGGATGTGTAACAGACATATGTGTACTTCAATTTACTTTGAGCTTAAAGGCATATTTCAATGAGAAAAATAAAGATAAGAGGGTTATTGTTCCTATGGATGCCGTAGAAACCTATGAGGTTGGTTCCCATGATGGAAATCTTATGAATTTATTTGCACTGTACAATATGCATATTAACGGAATCGAAGTAGTGGAAAAAATAAATTAACGGGAGTAGAGTAATGTATCACAATGATTTTAGTGGCAGAAAGCTATCAATGCTCATGGATTTTTATGAGCTTACTATGGCCAACGGTTATTTTTCAAATGGAATGAAAGAAGACATAGTTTATTTTGATATGTTTTTCAGGAAAAATCCTGATAATGGAGGCTTTTCAATTGTTGCAGGATTAGAGCAGGTTATACAGTACATAAAGGAATTAAAATTTTCAGAGGACGACATAGAATTCTTAAGAGGTAAAAAGATATTTAAAGAAGAATTTTTGCAGTATCTTAAATCCTTTAAATTTACAGGAGATATATATGCAATACCTGAGGGAACCCCTGTTTTTCCGGGCGAACCTCTGATTACCGTAAGAGCGAAGGCTGTTGACGCACAGCTTATAGAAACCATGCTTCTGCTGACAATCAACCATCAAAGCCTGATTGCAACAAAAGCAAACAGAATTGTAAGAGCTGCAAAGGGAAGACCGATAATGGAATTTGGTGCAAGAAGAAGCCATGGCTACGACAGTGCCATATACGGAGGGAGAGCGGCATACATAGGAGGAGTCATGGGAACAGCAACAACTCTGGCAGATGAGATGTTTGGCGTTCCGGCATTAGGAACAATGGCTCATTCCTGGGTACAGATGTTTGAAACCGAGTATGAGTCTTTTAAGGTATATGCAGAAAATTATCCTGATAACTGTACATTGCTTATCGATACCTACAATGTAATAAAAAGTGGCATTCCAAATGCAGTAAGAGTTTCGAGAGAAGTGCTGGAGCCAATGGGCAAAAGACTTAAAGGTGTCAGAATAGATTCTGGCGATATTGCTTATTTAAGCAAAAAATGCAGGGAGATGCTAAATGAGGCGGGACTTACCGATTGTGACATAGTAGCATCCAACAGTCTTGACGAATTTATTATAACAGATTTACTGGATCAGGGAGCTAAATTGGATTCTTTTGGAGTAGGAGAAAGGCTTATTACAGCTAAATCCGAGCCGGTGTTTGGATGTGTCTATAAGCTTGCGGCAGTTGAAAAGGAAGGAAAAATTATTCCTAAAATCAAACTGTCCGAGAATGAAGAAAAGATAACTAATCCGGGCTACAAAAAAGTTTGGAGACTATATGACAAAAAAACTCATAATCCTATTGCAGATGTTGTAACTATGTCACATGAGGTTATTGATGATACAAAACCATATACCATATTTGACGAAATACATGTTTGGAAAAAGAAAAAAATAACTAATTTTTACGCCAAAAACTTGCAGGTACCTATATTTATAAACGGTGAATGTGTTTATGACAGTCCAAGCCTTGATGAAATAAGGCTGTACTGTAAAAATCAGGTTGATAATTTATGGGGAGAAGTTAAGAGGTTTACTAATCCTCACAGCTACTATGTGGATCTTTCTGCGGAACTTTGGAATTGCAAACAGGATCTGATAAACCAGTTCAGTTTTAAGGATGGGGCACAACCCATAGAATAACTCAATAAAGGGTGTTGTTGCATTAGTGACCGGCAGTATGTCTTTCCAATGCAGACCGAAGAATCTTACTTTTATTTTTTAATTATTGTGAATTCCTTTGGCTCTCGGGATGACATGTATGCTTAATGCGACAACTCTTTTTTTAAAAGATGAATTAATCCGCTGTTTTGAGTATTCATTTATGGGTAAAATAATAATATCAGTTGGAGGAAGTATGTTTCCCAGGATAGGAATGAGAAATATTAAAACATCCACGGCAGTATTTCTGTGCCTGTTAATATTTCAGTTAATAAACAGAGAAAATTCTATTCAAGCATGCATAGCAGCAGTAATCTGTATGCAGAATACAGTTGTAGACTCATATAAAAGGGGCTTTCAAAGGGTGATCGGAACAATTATAGGAGGAATTACCGGAGGCCTCGTGCTGTTCATTGTAACAAATCTTGGAAGTGAAGATTTGCTGATTTTTATAATTCCATTGGGTATAACCTTGTTAATATATATATGTGTTAACATTGATATGAAGCAGTCAGTAGTAATTTGCTGTGTTGTATACCTAAGTATTTTAATTACAAAAAGCCACGAGGGCGGATATTTATTATATACATTAAACAGAGTCATAGATACTATTGCAGGAATTATGGTGGCTTTGCTGGTTAATAAATATATGCATATACCTGATAAATTTAGAAAATTAAGCAATAATAAAAAAGAATATCAGGATAATGAATCACCTGAATTTACTGATGAAAATTCAAGTGAAGTGATAACGACGGATATTGAAAATAACAGGGAAGATTGAGCTGTAAATAAATTTATTATTGACAAGGGTCTTAATATATTGTAATGTATGTAATTGTTATCAAGTAGCATAAAAACAAGGACAACTTCATAAAATTAATTAAAAAATGAATTAGGAGGTTGCTCCATGGGTATAGCAGATGTGGGAATTATTTTGGCCTACTCGGCCGGCATAATGTTAATATTTATGGTATCCTGGATTTTTATAAAACCGCTGAAGCTTTTAGGCCGCTTGATATTGAATTCACTTTTAGGTGCTTTGTTTCTGATAGTTCTTAATTATTTCAGCAGATTCACAGGCGTTTATATAGGAGTGAACGAAGTAACCGCACTATTATTAGGTGTTTTAGGAGTACCGGGCTTTATTGCATTGTTGATAGTAAAGCTTCTTCTTTAACATAATTTAAGCGATTTTTGCTGTTGAGATGAAGTTTTATTGGACAACAAATTGCTCCTGTTATATAATATGTTCAGCACCAATTATTTCTGAAAGAAATAAGGGTAGTATTTTAACAGAGGTAAGCTATGTGGATAGAATATATTGTTCTTTTTTCAATTGTGGCCATGGTATCTTCAATAATGGTGGTTTTGATTGTGGAAACTGTTCATACCACTAAAAGCATTTCAAAAAAAAGACGTACTAATACTGTTAAATGAATATTAGCAGTAATATAAAAAAGGAGGGAGTACTAATCCCAATATACAACAATAAATTTAGAACCAGGAATATAAATTTATTATAGTACCATTAATT
>DHUT01000071.1 GCA_002409285.1 Firmicutes bacterium UBA5227
TTAAAAAAAAGAAATTATCTGATATATATAATTATTGTCGAAATGCAATATTAATTATTTTTAAATTAAATTAATTATTTGTTATGCAAGAATATTAGTTGCTATAATGATTAAAATAATAAAGTCCTGATTTAAAAGATCAGGTCTTTAATATATTGGCGGAGGTATTGGAATGGATGAAAAATATAAAATAGCTGACATGAAGCAAAAGGATTGTGAATATTTTAAACGCATTGAAGAACAAATTAAAATGGAACTGGGTAAAGATATTGTTTTAGTTGCATGGGAAAGAAAAAAATAAATAAAAACCGGACCGTTGAAATAACGGTCTTTATTACCTAACTGTATTGCCGTACCTCTGCCTTCTGTAAACATCTTCTATTGCTTTCCAGGTTTGTTGATCCACAATACCTGTGGACTCAAGATTTTCTGCCCTTTGAAAAGCTGTAACGCTGTTTTCAGTTGTTTCATCAAATACTCCGTTAGGTTCAATATAGGGAATTTCAGGCATTATTAAGGAAATATATGAAAGCATTTCCTGAATTAAATATACACCTGGAGATTCATGACCGAGCGTATATATGACTCCCGGCCATCTTAAATATGGAACAAACACCTGTTCAGGAGGCAGAGTATTAAGTATGCCGGCAGTAGTGTCATACATTGCTTGAAGAGTTTCCATGTCTGCAGCACCGGTTACCGGCAAATTCATTGTTCTTTGAAACTGCATTACTGCATTTCTCGTATTTTCGTCAAATATGCCGGTAATTGCGACTTCAGGGATGGTAGGATAATAAGCCGATAAAATATTTAATGCAAATTGTAAAATTTCAACTTGCGGACGTACATCACCTTCCAGCAGCCCTCCGGCTGACAATCTGTCAAGTTCTTTTAAAAGCAAGCCCTCGCCTGTTAATTCCGATAGTTTTGTTACTGCTGAAAATATTCGAATAATTCCATACCATGTTCCTTCATCAATTATTCCGGTGACTGGTAGGTTAAATACCTTTTGGAACTGGCTCACTGCATTTTTTGTATCTTCTCCGAAATATCCGTCAATTCTTGGTATTCTTGGTATGCCCGGATAATTTAAAGAAATTCTGTCTAAATAATACTGCATTCTTAACACATTTAAACTGGAATCTTCTAATTGCAAAGATTCTCCGGGATATGTGTCCTGCACATTGCTAATGGGTGCATCAGTTACAATTTCTATGTTTTCTCCGTAGTAATATTTTAATATTTCCATAGGCGTATACCCTTCCGATGCCAGATCAACTGTGCCCCATTGATGAAGCCCCTGACACATTGCCATTCTTCCGTCACAAAATTGTGCAAAATAAGGCTGCAACTGCCCTTCTCGAACTATATATTGACCGAATATTTGATTAACAATGTCTCTGATATTTTCAAATACACCCCTGTTAGGAACATATGCCTGATCATATTGAGTGGAATTGGTAATGTCAAAATCAAACCCTCTGGAACGATACCATTCCGTATAAATCCTATTCATAGCCATGGATGTTATGGCATAAATATTAGCCTTTAAGGCAGTTTCAGGCCATGTAGGGTACAGCTCACTTGATGCAACATTTACTATATAATCCAAAAATAACACGGTTACATTTTCGGCTTCATCTTCAGGAGCTCCCAAATGAACAGTAATTTCTCTTGGAATAGCTACAACCGGAGTTATGGGGCCCAGGGTAATTTGCTGTATTGCTTTTATTTCTGCACTATGAGTTTGGCTATTATACTGCACGCAATGGCCTCCTTACTAATTCGATTATTGTACCTATAGTTATTTCAAATTAAACTTGATTATTCATACAACATGCAAATATTATGGATTTTGTTGAGAAGATTCCATGTTTGTCTGTCCAATGTACCTGTAACAGGTAAGTTACCGTACTCTTGGAATTGCTTAATTGCCTTTTCTGTCTGTTCATCATATACTCCTGTAAGCTGAACATCTACATAGTTTTTGTATCTTCTATGGTAGTTTTTCAATATTATCTGCAATATATAAATTAAGCTGCCATCATCATCCCTTCTATACTCACAGATACTTTTTGGGTAGCAGTAAACACTTTGAGGAATGTTAATGCAGTGCATACAATTTTTATACTCGTTCATTATAATATTCCATGTCTCAAAGTCAATTTTTCCTGTTTCTGCAATATTATTTTTTTTCTGAAAAAAACGGACTGCTTCCTGAGTTCCGATATCATATTTTCCCGTGGGGAATACTTTGGGAACATCAGGATTTACATGTGATATATCTCTTAGATTAAACTGAATTTCCAATAAAGGGTTTGCGGCCTTGATTGCATCTAACTTGCTTTTCATTTTTACCTCCTGTCTTAACCTGTATCATTCCGCTACTATATCCGTTCCAGGAAACTGACCTAAGTTTCTTGTATTTCCGAATCTCAGATTGCGATATATTAGAACTATTCTGTTCCATGTGTACTGATCTACAATACCGGTTGCGTCTATACCGAAATATTCCTGAAACCTTCGTACTGCCTGTTCTGTCTCAGGCCCATAAATTCCATCGGGTTCCGTTGAGGGAAGTCCTTCTAAAACAGAGGCAATATAAGACAAATATTGTTGAATAATGTAGACGTTAGGGCCCTCCGATCCTAACTGAAAAACTGTTCCCGGCCACAACAGGCTGGGCAGAGCTATTGCCGACGGAGGTAATGTGTCTAATATGCCTACAACGCTGTTGTACATTGTATTCCAGGTGTCTTCATCTACAATACCTGTAATTGGAAGTCCCATAGTTTTTTGAAATTCCATTATTGCAGTTCTGGTTTGAGTGTCCAGTATTCCATTAATATCAACTGAAGGAATTGTATTGTAATATGCGGACAACACATTAAGAAAATACTGTACCTCCTGAATTCTTGGAGTTGCTTCTCCTAATATCGGCTCCGGAGTAAATTCAGGAATTTCACTCAATATAATTCCTTCAGAGGTTAATTCGGCTAAGTTTGTTACCGCTGTGTAAATATTTCTGATTCTGTACCAGGTTGCCTTATCAATAATACCGGTTACAGGTAAATTAAATATTCTTTGAAATTCTTCAACTGCCGCTTGGGTGGCTGTATCAAAAGTTCCTGTAGGACCGGGTATTTTTGGAATAGCCGGGTAGTTTGAGGATATTGTATTTAAGGACACCTGCATCAGCAGTACATATGGATTGTTATCTCCCAGCTGAAGTGGTGCACCAGGATATGTTTCGTATGCTTCTGCCAACGGAGTATCAGTATGAATATTTATGTCTGTACCATAATAATACTGAAGAATCTCAAAAGGAGTGTAGCCCTGATCTGCCAGATCCACAGAACCCCATTGAAGAAGCCCCGGGCACCAGGTAGAACGGCCATCACAAAATTGTGCGTAAAGTGGCTCCACTCGTCCCTGCCTTACAATATAGCTGTCAAACAGTTGGTCCGCAATAGTTGATACAGTATCAAAAATACCTCGGTTAGGTACAAATGCCTGGTCATAACGGGTGTCATTCGTTATGTCGAAATTATAGCCTCTTGATCTGTACCACTCTGTAAAAACTCTGTTTAAAGCAGTAGAAGTTATGGCATAAATGTTGGCTCTAAGCGCACTTTCGGGCCAGGTAGGATATAATTCACTTGAAGCAACATTTTTTATATAATCAAGGAAGGACACCGTAACATTTTCGGCAGGTTCATCCGGTGCACCCAAATGTACAGTTATTGCAGCAGGGATTACCACTTCTGTAAGCCCCGGAATTTGAATACTCATAATAACACCACCTCACTCGTTTGAAATGTCTACCGGGCTTGGAGGGATAACAAATGTCGTATCAGGACCTGTTTCTCCCGGACCTGCCGCAGCGGGGATCATTTCAATGTTAAAATTTGTTGTTGTGTTTGGGAAAACACGAAAATCAAGTATATTAACCGTATAATAGTTAATTGCCTGAACCCTTAAATTATATGTGGTAAAGTAATATTCAGGACTCTCAATAGTACTCAATCTGTTATAATATACAGGCAGTTCTATGGTTGGAACCTGGCCATTGGCATCTGTGACCAGGTGTGAGATAACATTTTCTTCATTCTCATTGTCAATATAATAGACAGTTACCACTGCATCCTCTACAGGCAGTGCGCCCGATGCGGTAAAAACGCCGACAGATATGTATCCGACTTCTACAGGTTCATCTTCAGGAAGTGCTCCGGGTGCAGCAGGTATATCCCCTTGGGGAAGCTCTTGTGCTGAAAGAATATTACGTGCCCTGTAGGGGGTATTCCCCATATGTGTATTATCTGTTAAATACGAATCAGGAATAAATGGAAGGTTTTTGCTCAATTTATATTCACACCTTTCTTTAATTTACACTACAATAATATATATTATATGCACAAAGTATCAATTTGTTTAACCTATACTTATGTCAATTAAAAAATCATATCAGTCATACTATATATTATAATAAAGTGAGGGCAGCAACATACTATGCAAATATGTTACTGCCCTGATTTTATAAATTTTCCTTTAATTTTTTCCCAACTAACACTGCTATAACTGCCTTAATTACGTCACCCGGGATGAACATAAACATTCCCATGTTTAGAATTTGCATAACGCTAAAATTCTTTGCCAGCATTACATTTAAAACATAGTACATGTATGGAATTCCTATTGCATACATTACAACTGTGCCGGTAATTACAGCAAGGGTCAAGTTTTTAGCTGTTCCGTTTTTCCCTGAAAATTTCCCGGTGCAATATGCAGCTGCTATAAAACCGAATAAAAAGCCTGCACTCGGTTTAAGTAATTGCCCTAATCCCCCTGAGAATCCTGCAAAAACAGGCAGACCCATCAATCCAAGCAGAACATACGTTACCTGGGAAAGCATTGCTTTCTTAGAGCCAAGGATAATTCCTGATAATAAGACAAATAAAGACTGCAGTGTTATGGGAACCGGGCCAAATGGTATGCTTATAAAAGCCCCTGTTGCTGTCAGCGCAGTAAACATTCCTACGTGAGTTATGTCTCGTGCGGATAATTTGGTATCTGTCATGTTGTCTCCTTTAATTTAATTTTGCTTTCTGACGGTAATTTCACCTGAATGTAGAACTTCCTTATGACCATCATCGTGAAAGACAACAAGACCCCCGGATTCATCAATATCTTGGGCGTAACCCTCAAACCAACGGTTGTTTTTCATATATTTTATCCTTTTACCAATAATCATAGACCTTTTCCTGTAAAATTCTAAAAAGTTTCGGGTTTTAAGATTTGCACAAACATCCAGTATGTTGTTAATTATTTCCGCAGCAAGCATGTTTCGAACGCAACCCTCTTCATTTGAACTGAAGATTGAACCTGCTGTCTCCTTCAGCTCTTCCGGGAAAACTGCAGCTTTTACATTTACCCCGATGCCGACAATAATACTGTTTACAGTTCCGCTTTCCACATCTGTAACTGCTTCGGTAAGTATTCCGCACACCTTTTTATCATGAATATAAATATCATTAACCCATTTTATTTTTGGCTCAGAACTTATGAACCTATCAATTGCCATACAGACAGCCGTTGCTGCGGCTGTTGTAATTAAGACAGAATCGGTTATGTTTAAATCAGGCTTTAAAATAATACTCATATATATACCTGACTGAGATGGTGAATAAAAGGTTCTTCCCATTCTTCCTCTGCCTGACGTCTGCTCCTCTGAGACAATGACAGTACCATGCGAAGCATTTTGCATGGCTTGCAATTTTGCTTCCGCATTGGTAGAATTAATTGTTTTGTATGTACTGATAGAAATACCCTTGAATTCATCCTTTATATATGCCCTAATGCCTTCTGATGACAGTACATCTGAATCCGGCGACAAAGCATACCCTTTGTTGGAGACTCCGTTAATTATATAGCCTTCTTCATTTAATAATTTTATTGACTTCCAGACAGCTGTTCTTGAAACACTCAACTTTTCTGCAAGTTCCTGCCCTGATATGCTTTCGCCCCTGTTTTGCTCTAAAATATACAGGACTTCATTTTTTACAGACATTTTTTCACCTCGTTTCTTATGATATTATATATTCCTTTGACACATATTGTCAACTTAAATCATAACTAAGGTTAACAATCAAATATCCAATATTACTATAATTTAGTCTTCCTTGGTAATATATTGTATTTTAAAAAACATGGAACAAAAAAGATGTTTAGCAAGTCTAATATATGTAAATAATTAATATAACAGCTAAAAATAAACCGGGAGGTATGAATGGATGAATATTAAAAAAGCAGCCGTTATAGGCATGTGCTGCACAATCATTTCCACAAGTACGGTATTTGCTGTTTCAAATACTGCAAATATTAATGAAAATATTAAAATACAAATTAACAATGAATGGGTTACAACAAGCGTAAAGCCTTTCATTAAAAATGACCGCACTCTTGTTGCTTTAAACGAGTTTATGGAAAAACTGGGTGCAAAGGTTGAAAGTGATGGAAAAGCAGAAAAAATTAAAATTAATTATGAAGATGTAACAATTGAGTTGATTGCAGGGGAAAAAGGTGGTAAAATAAGTAAAAACAGCGGCGGAATACTAAAGGAAGAAGAAATCAATTTAGAAGTTGCTCCGGAATTGATTAACGGAAATATTTTTGTTCCGGTTCGCTTTGCAGCAGAAGCCATGGGGTTTGACGTTGAATGGGATGATTCTCTGCGCGCTGTAATAATCAAGGGGGAAGGTGATACTATAGTTGTTGAAAAACCTGTCAAATTTGAAACTGTAAGTCAGGAGACAATTAACGGAAATGAATTGCTGATTAATATGTACAGCAATAATCGCAAGACAAGAGGTATTTATCACTTAATTGATGGAGATTATATTTATGTTCTTGTATCAGCAGGCGAAAAGCTTACAGGAGGATACAGCGTCGCGATTGACAGCATAACGGAGGTTACTCCCGGAACAGCTTATATACATGCAACATTGAATTCTCCGGGAAAAGGCAGTATTGTTACACAGGTATTAACATATCCCAGTGTAATGGTTAAATTTGAAAAGGGTGCTATTAATAATTTCCAATGGGATTTATCAGGAGAAATAAAAACAGATGAAGCAGAGAGGAATGAAATAACAGAATTAGTTCAGAACTTTGGCGGTCAGTTGAAAATGGTTTCGCTTTTAGCACCCGAAGAAACCCTGAAAGAAACGATGAACAAGTACTATGGTGATTATGCATACCAAGAATTAATTGAGGATTGGCTTAAAAGCCCTGAATCTGCTCCGGGAAAACTCACATCAAGTCCATGGCCAGGACGCATTGATGTTTTGTCAGTAGAAAAAACTAATGACAAAACATATGAAGTAAAGGGAAATATAGTTGAGTTTACAAGTGTTGAAATGGTAGACGGAGGTATTGCCGCAAAAAGAGAAATCACTCTGAAAATCAGTAGCTTAGATAATAAATGGGTTATAACCGGTGCCAAGTTGGGAAATTATGAAGAAGTAGCGGAAACTTCAGTTGTGTACAGAAACGAAGAATATGGATTTAACTTTTCACTGCCTGAAAGCTGGAAAGGTTATACAATCCAGAATGACCTTTGGAAGGGCACATCATTAACCGATGAAAATAAAGACCAAACCGGATCTATTATTTATATCAGGCATCCACAGTGGACTAAAGACAATCCAAGACAGGATATTCCTGTAATGGTGCTTACACCTGAGCAGTGGAAAGCAGTTCAGGATGAAAAGCTTGCTATTGGAGCTGCCCCCATACCTCCCAAAAAGCTCGGTGAAAACTCAAAATACGTATTTGCACTTCCTGCACGTTACAATTTTGAATTTTTAACAGGATATGAGGAAGTAGAAAAAATATTAGAAAACAATCCCTTTAAGACATTTGAAGCAGAATAAATATTCATATTTGGGCTGGTGCAGAGTGACAGAGTGTAGTCATTAATGCATCAGCCCTATTTTATTGGAACATTTCTGTAAATTAATCGTCTAATATATTATCATTTTTTCTGGCGAAAGTCTCTGAATTGTGAGATAATGAACTAACTAATAAAAATAGGTGATAAAATGAAAAAAATGTTTTATAATTTAATAACTGTAATCCTGTTGATTAATATATTTTCAGTTACAGCAGCTGCAGCAGAAACAGAAAACAAAAGAGAATTTAAAGTAGTAGGATATTATTCAGGGGACTTGTTCGACGAACCTGTGGGAAATCTTCAGACAGACAAACTTACACACGTCATTTATGCATTTTTGATTCCTCGTGCAGACGGAACCCTAATTGAACCGGAAAAACCGGAACAGCTTAAGGAGTTAACGGCACAGGCTCACAAAGACGGAGCGGAGATATTCATAGCCGTAGGCGGCTGGTCCTACGAAGGAAAACCTCTGCAGTCCGTGTTTGAAGAAGTTTCCGCATCAAATGAAAGCCGTAAATTATTAATAGAAAATATCTGCTCTTTTGTAGATGAGTATAATTTAGACGGAGTAGAGCTTGATTGGGAACATCCCAATAAAAACACCATTGCTGATTATGAAAAGCTAACGGTGGAACTAAGTGAAGCCCTTAAGCTTAAGGGAAAGAAAATGACCGCAGCGCTTAATGGCGCATGGTCCGGGACAGATGGACCCGAGCCCTCCATGATGCTAACAGATAAATGCCTTGATAGCTTCAGCTTTATAAATGTAATGGCATATGATACCAATAATGCCGACCATAGTCCTGTCTGGTTTACTGAAACATCCATAGACTATTGGCTCAACAGAGGAGTACCAGCAGAAGACATAGTTATAGGGATGCCGCTTTATGCAAGGCCAAGCTGGATGCAGTACAGACACCTGGTTGCTTTAAACCCGGAGTATGCATTCGTTGATTATGCTCCTACAACCCCAACAGAATCCTATTACAATGGAATTAATACCTTGCGGGAAAAGACCATAATAGCCATGAATAAGGCAGGAGGGGTAATGCTGTTTGATGTGAATGAGGATACCAATGACCAGTACAGCATAGTTTCAATGATTGACAGTCTTATTTATAGAACGGCAAATTTATCAAAGGAAGAATTAAATAAATATGTTACTATTATATTAGACGGCAAAGAATTAGTATTTTTAGAAAAAGAAGGCTTTGGAGTCCCATTTGTTAATTCGGATAACAGGACTATGATTCCTCTCAGAAAGCCACTGGAAACCATCGGTGCAAAAATAAGCTATGATAATACCAACAGGGTTGTAACCGCAATGAAAGATGCAATCAAAGTAAAAATACCCATAGATAAAAACATTATTTATGTTAATGACAAGGAAGTTGAAACAGATACTCAGGCAATAATCAAGGGCAATCGGACATACATTCCTTTAAGAGCAGTAATGGAAGCCTTTGGCTATAAGACAGAATGGCATAACAGCAGCAGGACGGTTATATTATCAAAGTAACAGGAGAGTGCTATGAAAAAAAGTATAATTTTTTGGGCGTTGACAGCCGTGCTTTTTGTTATTTACTTTAAGATATTGGAAGCAATATGGGATAAATTTATGCCATGGAACACGTATATCAGATATGTTTGCCCTATTTGCAATAATATTTGTAAATATTCCTCTTTCAGTTTTTAGTTCTGAAAAGCTGATTAAGATAATTCAGTCAGATAAATTCTCAGCTTAGAAATATTTCATAAAAGAAAACCGGATTTAATTAATTGATGCAGGACACGTAATGCAGAACTTAGACGGTCAAGGGGACGAGGTTGTTGTCATGTAGTAAGCAGCATTTCACAAGGAAAAGAGGTACGTATTTGAAAAATGCAAAATACATCATATAATATAAAGCCTGTAAAACGCAGTAAAATTCGTCTGGGAGCAGGGAAACTTTATTATACATTATCCAGGTACATTCTTTGGTATTCCGGAAAAATAAAATTTGCACATAATAAACATCCTCAAAACTTAGAATACGAGTATTTTTCTCATAAAACTCCTTTGCTTAGAAAATTGAGAGAAGTGGATATGCAATATCAGTATAATAAAATTATCAACCTTAAAATTGCCGTAAAAAACATTGATGGAATTATATTAAAACCTGGTGAGACCTTCAGCTATTGGAAGCTCATCGGCAGGCCTTCAGCCGGAAAGGGATATGTTCCGGGAATGGTTTTATATTGCGGCAAATACTCAATGGAAACAGGCGGAGGGCTATGCCAGTTGTCTAACTTGATTTATTGGATGACTCTTAATACTCCACTTACCGTAGTCGAACGTTATCGACATTCCTTTGATGTATTTCCAGATTCAAACCGTACACAGCCCTTTGGCAGTGGAGCCACATGCGTCTATCCTTACAGAGATTTGATGATAAGAAACGATACGGAGGAAAATTTTCAATTAAAAGTTAATATAGGGGAATCTTATCTGGAAGGGTCGTGGTTATGTAGTGGTGTGCCTGTTTATAAATATGAAATAACAGAAAAGAATCATCAGTTTAAAAGTGAATACTGGGGCGGTTTCAGCAGACATAACGAGATTTACCGAAAACGGTACAAGGGTGATAAATTTTTAGATGAGGAATATATAACGGAAAACCATGCATTGATGATGTACTCACCCTTTTTAAAAACGGAGAAATGATATGAAAAAGGTTATTCATAAATGGAACTGCACGTTCGGAACCTTCTAAACTATAATCTTTAGTCTAAATACCTTGTTATGAGCATAATTTGAAACCAATAAACTATAAATTTGTAAGGAGCTGAAACTGAAATGTGTAAAGAATGTTATACTAACGAAAATAGAATTACTCCATTGCTCAGCCCTTTGGATTGTCTGGAAAATCATACACAATATATTTGCGGAACATGCGGACGCTGTATATGTATTGAACATGAACCCCATAGGGATTTGCAGAGATGGAACTTTCCTTTTAAGTCTTTAATGATAGCCAAGCTCTATTTGAGAACAGCGGATTATACCATGAAAAAGCCATGCGGCATTTATGAGATAAAAAGCAATGGAGGTAGAATTTCTTATAAGATTTTTGCGGAAAGTGCAGATTTACAGATGTTTTTGAAAAAGAATAAAGATAAAATATGTGAAGCCATGAAGCCTGTTTTTTGTGTGGAGGAATACAAGGAATATCCAAATACACAAGTACGAAAACTGACTTCTGATGAAATACAGAAATATATGTCAGAACGATAAATTGGTCAAGGGGACACAAAACGAAAGTGCATAATTTGTGATATATGCAGCACCTGTGGCAATGCCGGGTTTGACAATAATATGAGACTATAAAAATTTTTTATGTCGCAGATTATTTATACAATACGAAGATAAACAAGAATTTGAAAGGAGAGGGAAGATGAGCTTGAATTTAATTAAACCGGAAAAACTTAATAAAGGAGATAAGGTGGCAACCGTAAGCCTCTCCTGGGGTGGAGCAGGTGATGAGGAAACTTTGTGGAGATACAACCAGGGGAAAGAACGGCTGGAAAAATTATTTGGACTTAAGGTTGTTGAAATGTCCAATACCCTTAAGGGGTCTGAGTATATATATGATAATCCCCAAAAGAGAGCTGAAGATTTAATGAATGCCTTTACTGACAAATCAATTAAAGGGATATTTTCGTGCATTGGCGGAGAAGAAAGCATAAGAATGCTTCCATATATTGATTTCGATGTAGTAAAGAACAATCCTAAAATTTTCATAGGATATTCGGATACTACCATAACTCATCTCATATGCCTGAAAGCAGGGTTATCATCATTTTATGGTGCTTCTGTATTGAATGAATTTGCAGAAAACATTAATATGCATGATTACACCGTAAAATATATAAACAAGGTATTATTCAGCAATGAAACAATCGGAAAAATTGAAAGCTCAGAATATTGGACAAGCGAGTATCTTCCATGGATTGCAGAAAATAAGTTTACAGCAAGAAAGTTGCAAAAAAATACAGGCTATGAATTGCTGCAGGGAAAGGGTAAAGTGCAGGGCAGATTAATAGGGGGATGCATTGAAGTGCTGGAAATGGCTAAGCAGACATCTATCTGGCCCAAAAATAATTTCTGGGAAGATGCGATTATGTTTATTGAAACATCCGAGGATATGCCAGAGCCAAAATATGTAGAATACTGGCTGAGGAATTACGGAACTCAGGGCATATTAAACAGGATTAAAGGAATCATCTGGGGCAAGCCTTATGACAATAAATATTATGAAGAATATAAATCAGTTATATATAAAGTGTTAAATGAATTAGGCTTAAATGAGCTGCCTGTGCTATACAACATGAATTTTGGCCATACACAGCCGATGATTGTGCTTCCTTACGGAGCAATCGCAGAGATAAACTGCAATGAAAATTTTTTTTCCATACTTGAAAGTGGTGTTATTTAAAGAAGGCAAAATTTACAAAAAAACGATATAAGAGTGATAATTTTTTAGACTAAGAATACATAACAGAAAACTATGCATTGATGATGTATTCACCTTTTTTAACGGAGGAATAATATGAAAAATGTAATTCATATATATGGAGCTTCAGGTTCGGGAACTTCTACATTAGGATGTTTTATATCGGAACAGCTTGGATATACTTTTATGGATACAGATGATTATTTCTGGCTGCCGACTAATCCGAAGTATACAAAAAAAAGAGAAAGAACAGAGCGACTTCAAATGATGAAGGAAGATATGTTAAATTCAAATAAAGTTGTTATTTCTGGTTCACTTGTGGGCTGGGGAGATGAATTAATTCCGTATTTCACACTGGCGGTTCGTGTGGTAACAGATAAAAGTGTTCGTATCCAACGTCTAAAGGAAAGAGAAAAGGAACATTTTGGTTCACGTATTGAGATTGGCGGAGACATGTATAAATATCACACAGAATTTATCGAATGGGCTGCTGCGTATGATACGGGGGGCATTGGAATGAGAAGTAAGGCAGAACATGATCAATGGGAGAAATTGATAGGATGTAAACAAATCACTGTAAATGGTGAAGACAATTTGGAATATAATTTACAACTTATAAATAAAGCACTTTTGTCAGAGCGGTAATACGGGCTGCTCTAAGCAAATAAGAGATATTAAGGCAGGGTGCATAGATATAAAAATATCGCAGGACATATCCGGGAGCGGTATTTTTTATTGGCAAATAAATATATATCATGTATAATTGAACAATAAAAATAAATGAAGAGGGTAAAAATGAGCGTTTCTATATCAAAAGCAATTTTGCATATACTTGACACAAGTTTAGGAATACCGGTATTATCTGAAAATCTCATGTCTTTCAATGACGAAATGAGAGAATACACAGAAAAACATATTATAAAATGCTACAACGATGCGGATTTAAAGAAGACGAAATTTACGAATTCCGACGGATTGTTTTTAGGTTTAATAAAAGGCTATATAAATAATGACGACTTTATTAAATTTTCAAATGAGGTGTCAGCATTTTTTTATAAAATAATATCTGAAAATCCCGATGTTAAACCATGTGACCTTTTATTTGTACAAGCCAATGTTTTTAATAAGGACTACATGATAATACTTAAGCTTAATTACAAAAAAGGATACATCCATTTTACAAAGCAGGAGGAAAGTACAAAAAATATCATAATCGAACAGCCCTGTGCTTTGCCGGCTGCAACTCAAAAAATCGATGAATTCATATTTGTTGATTTAAACAGCCTTGAAATATTTGTAAAAGAGAAAAAATGCCAGGTTTACAATGAACCCTGCTATTATATTTCAAAACATTTGCTCGAATGTAGGGAAGAAAAGCCTGACAAAGAAAAAGTTAAGATAATAACTCAGGCAACAGACAAAATAATCAAGGAATATTACGACGATGATATGTTTATGAAAAGCCAGGTAAAAAACATAATCAGAGAAAATGTTGAAGAAAAACTGAATATAAATGTAGCTGAAATCTCTGATAAGGTATTTAACGACAACGATGCGAAAAAGCTATATAATGAAGAAATTCAGATAAAGGGCATAAAAGAACCTGAAATTAAAGTGAATTTCAATTATGCTAATAAAATCAAAACCAAGCAGAAATTTATCACAGACGAGGGAATTGAAATAAACATACCCTATGAAATGCTAAGTAACAAAGAAAAGGTTGAATTTATCACCAATCATGACGGAACAATCTCCATAATGCTAAAAAATATAGACAATATAACAGATAAGTGATAAATGATGAATGTACGAAAGGATAATTATAAAATGAAAATTGACAGTATTATTTTTGATTTGGATGGGACTCTTTGGAATGCAACAGAAGAAATTTGCGAAGCTTGGAATATTGTGCTTAACAGGCACCCGAATATTGGAAGAACGATCACAACCGAAGAGTTAGGAAAGAATATGGGGTTTACCATGGATGAAATATGCATGAGGCTATTTCCGGAATTAGATGAGAATTTACAGGTGAAACTGATGAAGGAATTCTGTGAGGAAGAAGAAATTTATCTTGGAAAGCATGGTGGCAAGCTATATCCCAAGGTGGAGGAAACACTTGGCAAATTATCTGAAAGTTATAAGCTATATATAGTGAGTAACTGTCAGGACGGTTATATACAATGTTTTTTCAAAGCACACAAACTAAAGAAATATTTTACTGATTTTGAATGCTGGGGAGTTACCGGACTACCCAAGGGACAAAACAATAAAATTATCATGGAAAGAAATAAATTGAACAAGCCAGTTTATGTAGGGGATACCAAGGGAGATTACGAATCAGCCAAGATTGCTGAAATCCCCTTTATCTACGCAAGATATGGCTTTGGAAATTCGGAAGAATACGACTATGTTATCGACAGTTTTGAAGAAATATTAAATTTGGTATAAACAACTGCAGGGGTGTGTAACATTGAATGTCTTCTTACAGAGCATCCCCAGTTCCTGTGTAGGATTATCACCTTTCAATAAAAGCAATCCTGCTTTTTTTAGTACACCATTCATACGTTCATAAATTTAGCATTTAGTGCACCGAGAGTAGTCTGAATCTCTTAGTTTTGAAATCAAATTTAAGGGAAAATTTATTTTACATTTTAATAAAAAAAGATAGTTTTATGGTATAATGGATTGTCACACATAATTTAATAAACATTAATTGAAGGGGGTATTATGGCTGAAGTTTTAAAATTGGAGCATGTAAATAAAAAGTTCGGAAACAAGGAAGTTCTGAAGGACATTAATTTCACTGTTAACGGTGGTGAAATTATTGGTTACATAGGTTCTAACGGAGCAGGAAAAAGTACCACAATAAAAATTATTCTTGGGCTCATTGATGATTATGATGGGGATGTATATATATTTGGAGAAAAGGTAAAGGGGAAAACCGATTATAAAAGAAAAATAGGGTATGTTCCTGAAATATCTGATATGTACGATAATTTAACGGCCCATGAGTATATAAGCTTTATCGGCATGCTTTACGGCATAGGTTCGCTTGAGGCGGTTTCAAAGGCAAAGGAAATGATGAGTGTCTTTGGGATAGAGGATGCCATTGACGGTACTGTTGAAGAAGTTATGCAAAAACAGTCCGATACATCATTAGAGTCCATATTCAATGATGTAACCGGTTTTCATGACCATCAGCAGCTTGCAGACAGATTTGTTTCAGCATACATGAGTTAGAGGTGGGCGATGGGATTTATGTCATTAAGAATTTTAGATAAATTTCAAGGATTGTTTGAAAAATTCGGCATTGATTATGAGATTATGCGAACTATATTAGAAACCAAGCTTATACTGGATATCAGAAGAGCACCTGCAATAGACAATAGTAACAGGAAAAAGGATTCCGAAAACACGTCTTTTATTAAAGGATATCTTTTACATCTGATATTTGGAGTGTTTTTGGCTTTTTTCATTTATTTCATACAAGATGAAATGATTCGTATGATTTACTTTTCCGGCGGATTTTTCTTTATGACGACCATGTATTTAATTTCTGACTTTTCATTTGTTTTACTGGATACAAAGGATAAAAATATTATTATGACAAGACCTGTTGACAGCAGGGTGGTTTCACTGTCAAAGGTACTTCATATATTAATATATATGTTCAGACTGAATGCCTTTATAGCGGGTCCGTCCTTAGTTGCCATTGTTATGTTAAATGGTGCGGCGGCAATCCCCATATTTTTGCTTGAAATTCTTTTGATGGATTTACTTATATTTCTGGTTACAGCTTTTATTTATTTGCTGGTGCTGAGGTTTTTCGACGGCGAAATGTTAAGAAACATAATAAATTTTATTCAAATTTTACTTACTGTCCTTGTTGCTGTAGGCTACCAGGTAGCAGTGCGAATGATTGACTTTTCCGAACTTCATAACATTACATATAATTTTAAATTTAGCAATTATTTTAATCCCATACTTTGGTTTGGAGCGCCTTTTGAGATTTTGTTCAATGGAGGAAGGGAAATATATCTGTATATATTTACAATTTTATCGGTTATAGTTCCATTAATATGTTTTGTAATTTATTTAAAATTAAGCAAAAAGATGGAATCGCTATTGCTGAAGTTAGAAGGGCAGGGGAGGGAGAGACCTTCAAAGCACAGATTAGAATTATTAACAGGGAAAATTCTCAGCAGAAATGAAACAGTCAGGCAATCATTTTATTTTGCCAACGGTGTCATTCGAAGCGACAGGAATTTGAAACTCAAGATATATCCATCTCTGGCCACAGGAATTATGGTTCCGGTTATAATGATATTGAATATGGGTGTAAGAGATCAGGGCTTTGAAACAATTGGATATGAATATTTACTGCTTTATTTTAATTTTCTTGTTATTCCTACGGTTTTGGAGCTGACAATGTATTCATCCGCCTGGAAAGGCTCATATGTTTATTTCATTTCAGGCTTTAACAGTATCAGTGAATTGTACAGAGGAGTGATGCAGGTTGTTGCAGTTCGTCTGATTGTACCGATGATGATTGTGAACGGTGTTGTTTTTATAGCCATCTTTAAAGAAAGGTTTATAGTCGACATGGCAGTCCTGATTCTTGCGTCAATTTCAGCACTGCCTTTTTTGGGGAAAATATATTTTACAGATCTGCCTTTTTCCATACCTATAGATGAATCAAATCAAAAAGGCAGTCTCCGAAAACTTTTTATGTCAATTGGAGTAGTGGTATGTTATGCTGTTTTGCACGCAGCTTCTCATAAACTGCCGATGGGCATATGGGTTTATTTGGGATTATTGCTTGTAGCAGTGCCAATTATCTGGATGTTTGTTATACCTGAAAAAGCAAAAAATATTTAATGTATCCTTGCAAACTCTCTAATAAACATTAAATTTGGTATTATGAATAATTGCATTGGAAAATATTTGTTTTAATTAGAGAGCCTTTTGTGTATAATATAACCAACAAAAAAATAAAATGCAATATAGCATACATTTTGAATAATGAAGCTAAAGAGGAAAATAATTGTGATATTGTGTTTTTGACAAGAGATGAATTTAATGCTAAAGAAAAAAGTTTATTAGCTGAAAATATTTTGGAAGGAAGAATAATCTTATGGAGGATTAATTCATTGTTCATTTTTTTAACAGAGCTGGGCAACAAAAATGTGTTGGAATGTGTGGAAATCCGAAACAAGATTTTACTGTTTTTTAAATAATTGTTTACTTTATTTATAAACTTGGTATATAGTATATTATGAAGAAGATTTTAATTGAAAATTTATTTGCAATATTTATTGGGATATATCATAATATTTTTTTAGGGAAAATTAAGTTTACAATATGGAGGTCGAAAGTTGGGTAGAAGTGGTGGTTCTGGCGGCGGCAGCCGAGGCGGCGGCGGCTCATTTGGCGGAAGCAGAGGAAGCGGAGGAAGATCCGGAGGATTTTCATCAGGCAGGGCAGGAGGCTCATTTGGCGGTGGCAGCAGCAGAAATAGCGGATCCTTTGGTGGTGGCTTTAGTCGTCCGCCAAGAATGGGCGGATTTTATGCAGGTCCCATAATTAACATAGGAGGAGGCAGGAGAAGAAGGAGAATGTATGGCGGAGGCGGTCCGGGAGGCTGTCTGACAGCAATTATTATCTTTGTTATATTGATATTTATCATTTCTGCTTTATCATACTCCGGCGGTTCATCAGGCGGAAGCAGTAATTCTCCTGAAATCACAGTTTCAACTATTGAGCGTGAACCTCTTCCGAAAGGTGCTGTGAATGAAACGGCATATTATACAGATACGCTGGGATGGATTGGAAACAGAACAAAGTTGGAAAGCGGTCTGAAACATTTTTATGATAAAACAGGAGTACAGCCCTATTTATATATAACTGACAGCATTAATGGAAACCATAGCCCTTCTCAAAGCGAGATGGAGTCTTTTGCCAATGGTTTGTATGATGAATTGTTTACTGATGAAGCTCATTTGTTAGTCGTGTTCTTTGAATACAATGAAAGGTATATGGACTGGTATGTTACCGGTACGCAGGCAAAACAAGTGATTGACACGGAAGCAGCGGACATATTGCTGGATTATATCGACAGATATTATTATGAAAGCGGCTATACGGATGAGGAATTTTTCAGCAAGTCATTCAGCGATGCTGCTGACAGAATAATGACTGTGACACGCTCGCCATGGATTACAGTGTTTATAGTAATAGGTGTTGTGGTACTGATGGTGATTTTGTTCATTTGGTGGAATAAATCAAAAAAACAAAAAAATCTTGAGGCAAAACAGATGGAGGATATTCTTAAGACACCTCTAAACAAGTTTGGAAGTACAGAAGCAGAGGACCTTGCAAAAAAATATGAAGACAAAGATTAAATAATTAAACAATTAAACATAAATTAAAATTTAAGGAGGAACAAAATGAGTGTTTTAGACAGATTCAGTGATATTATCAAGGCAAATGTTAATGAGGTTTTGGATAAGATGGAAAATCCGGAAAAAATGATTGACCAATATCTAAGAAATATGAATGAGGATTTGGCAGAGGTAAAGCAAAGCACTGCAGGTGTAATGGCTGAAGAAACTCGTGCTAAACGTTTAGTGGATGAAAACAAGGCTGAGGTTGACAAATATGCCGAGTTGTCAAAAAAGGCATTAGTTTCCGGCAATGAAGGTGATGCAAGGGTATTTTTAGCTAAGAAGCAGGAGCTGGAAAGTGTGGGTGCAGGTCTTATGACAGCCTATGCCGCAGCTCATGAAAACTCAATTAAAATGAGAGAAATGCATGATAAGTTGGTTTCTGATATTGAGGAATTAAAATCACGCAGAAATGTTATTAAATCCAAGGTTGCTGTTGCCAAAACTCAGGAAACAATTAACAAAACAACGGCTGCTACTGATAGAATTCAGGGAACAAACAATGCCTTTGAACGAATGGAACAAAAAGCAAACAGAATGCTGGATGAAGCAACTGCAATGGCCGATTTAAACAAGGAACCCGTTGACGAGGCAAAGGCTTTAGAAGAAAAATACGGGAAACCCGGAGACAGCTCGGTAGATGATGAATTAAAGAAATTAAAAGATGAATTAGGTTTGTAGAGGTAAAATAAAGGGATATATGTAGAGGTAAAATAAAGGGATATAGCGGTTTCATTTTCGCTTGCTATATCCTTTTTTTATGGTATTATAAAGTATAGATTCAATTGTAAATTTGCTGATATTGAGGTGATTTCTTGAACGGTAAAGATGGGATTAATAAGAAATTTAGATTTAAGGAACTTATACATGGCAACAGAGAAAAAATATTAAAAGGCTTATTTGCAGTGATTATACTACTGGTGTTGATTTATGAGCTTAAGGGAGAAATAAGTAAAATTAATTTTCTTCAGACGCTCAAGGTGTTGAGACAGTTTGATAATTTAACGGTATTGTTAATTTTTTTGTCCGGAGTTGCCGCAGTCTCGTTTACAACATTATATGACCTTGCTGTTAATAAATACTTTTCCCTTGGGATAAGCTTGAGAAAAATGTTTGAAATAAGCTGGATTTCCAATGCCATAAATTTATTTGTAGGCTTGGGCGGTTTGGCCGGAATGAGTGTCAGAAGTATTTTGTACAAAAAAGAAGGCATTGAAACAGAGAAAATTATAAAGTCCAATGGATACATTCTTATATCCAATATAACAGGTCTTTCTGTGCTGATTCTTCTTGGAATTTTTAAGCTTTATGATTTTTCACAGTTTTTAGGCGGTCGTACGTGGTATATGTTAGTCTTGATAGTATTTGCCCTTTATTTGCCTCTATATTTTTTTATAGATAAAATTCCTTTCTTAAGAAAGAAAGTATTTGAGGATGATAAACCTGTATCAATTAAATTTAAGATTATTATGATATGTTGTTCCGTGGCTGACTGGATAGCAGCCACAGCATTTTTCTGCGGAGTCAATATGTGTTTTTCACGGGATATAACCATAATGAATATAGCACCTTTGTACCTGATTGGAATAACCGTGGGTCTTATAAGTTTTGTGCCAAGTGGAATAGGAACTTTTGATTTAACTGTACTTGCCGGATTGAAACAGATTGGTGTAAGCTCTGAGAACGCACTGGCGGCAATATTAATGTACCGGTTGTTTTATTACATAATTCCCTGGGCATTTTCTACTTTAGTATTTATTACAAGGATTGTTCCAAACAAAAGAAATAATAAAAATGATACAGTGAAGAAACAAGGAATGGATTTGGGAGTGAAGGCTTTATCTGTCATGGTCATTTTTGCAGGAATGGTATTAATTTTATCTGCGGCAACTCCGGCTGTAGCTGAACGGTTTAAAATAGTCAGGGGATTTATGTCAATGCACATTCTGAGGTTTTCAAAAAAGACATCTGTCATTATAGGCATTATACTTTTAGTCCTTTCAAAAGGAATAAAAGATAAAGTGAAAATTTCGTATAATCTTACCCTTTCACTTTTAATAATAGGTGCATTTATGACTTTTATAAAGGGATTGGATTATGAAGAGGCTATTATATTGACTGTAACAACAGTTGTGCTTTATTTTTCCAGGGATTGCTTTTACAGAGAGACTTCTCCTGTAAAATTTAAGGAAGTTTTTCGTCTGTTTATTGGCACCGCAGTTGTGAGCCTTTTATATGTGCTGATTGTCTTTTCCTTTAACAGACACCTGCCTCTTGTACACAATGTAGATAAATCGGCAATACTTACCGAGACATTGGTAATTTTTCTTGCAGCCTGGGTTATACTTGCCATATATTTGCTGACAAGAGTAAAAAGAGGGAAATTCAGTTATCCGTCAGAAGAGGATTTGGATAAATTAGTAGATTTTTTAAACAATCATTCCGGTAATATAATGACTCACTTGTTATTTCTAAAGGATAAATATTTTTATTACTCAGGAGACGATCAAATGCTTATACCATTTGCACAAGCCAAGGATAAGCTCGTAGTACTGGGAGAACCCATTGGCAACCAGAAGAAACTGAAGGAGTGTTTAATAGAGTTTCGTGAATTCGCTGACACATACAAATTAACCCCTGTATTTTATGAAATATCTGATGAAAATTATTCTGTCTATCATGACTTAGGCTATGAATTCTTTAAGCTGGGGGAGGAAGCAACAGTTGATTTATTGAAGTTTGATCTTTCGGGAAAGAAGAAAAAGGATTTAAGGCTTGCAAGAAACAAGGTGGAAAGCGGAGAACTTGATTTTCAGATTATTAATCCTCCATTTGAAGAAGGCTTTATCCGTGAATTAAGTGAAGTATCAGATGAGTGGCTTGGGAAAAGAAGTGAAAAAGGATTTTCCATGGGGTGGTTTGACGAAGAATATTTGAATCGTACGCCTATAGCTGTTATTAAGAGTACCGGAAAGGTTATAGCCTTTGCCAATCTTATGCCGCTTTATGATAATGAGACAATATCAGTTGATTTAATGAGACTGAAGAATGATATACCGTCCGGCACTATGGATGCTTTATTCATATACCTTTTTCAATGGTCTAAAGATAACGGATATAAAAAATTCAATTTAGGGATGGCTCCCTTGTCTGGTGTGGGTAACGAAGCATATTCTTTTAATGAAGAGAAATTAGTAGGCCTTCTTTACCGTCACGGTCAAAAATTCTACTCCTTTGAAGGTCTTAGAAAGTATAAGGAGAAATTTCAGCCGGACTGGCAAAACAAGTATGTAGCTTATCCTAAGGAGTTAAATGTTTCGCTGCTTCTGCTTGAACTTGTTAAGCTTACTTCAAAAAGTCTCGTGAAATCTTAAAATATTATAAGGGTCAGTCTTTATTTAAAGGCTGACCCTAACAAATTATTCGTTTTCATGCAACAATTCGTATTGGTTAAATGACACTTCTCTGTAAATTCTCTCAATTTCCGGTTCCATAAGCTTTTCCGGATTTCCGATGAAGTCTATTTTAGCACATATTCCGCAGCTTGAGCTCAGTTTTCTCGGCACAGGCTGAAGAGAACAGTTAATACCCAATTTCCTCATTTTGCTGTCAAATTTTATCGCACCCGATTGAGTATGAAAAACTATTGCATAATTCATTTTATTCCTCTAACCAGAAATGTATCGTCCTCTTCTTCAATCTCAACATTGAATCCTTTACTTACTAAAAATTTCTTAACATTAGTTTTTGAAGTATTGTTATCTGTCAATACTTCAATTTTGTTAGAACCGGGATTGTTATCCAAAGCTTTTTTTGTCATCAATACAGGCTGAGGGCAAGAAGTTCCACAAGTATCTATTTTCATTTCTCCACCTCTTAACTATTTTTTTTGACTAAGTCTGAATTTGCTATTGATAGTGCAAGTACAAAGACTAAACAAATTATTACGGCAATATGACCATTAGGCGTGGCTCCCTTTGCACTCGAAGCTAACGAGAAGTTATGAGCAATGGCTGCTCCAACTATCATTCCGCAAACTGTTACTGCAGAATCTGAATTTCCTTCGCCTGAAAGGATTAACTGTCTTAATGGGCATCCTCCCAAAAGTACAGAACCCCATCCTACCAGCAGCATTCCTAAAAGGTTCCAAAGTCCATCGGTATGTGCTACAGGCTGTTCGGCAAAACCAAGCTTAAAGTTGCCAAGTGCTATGTTACCAACAGCTGTTACAACAATAATTGCAACAAATCCAAGCAACAAATAATTTTGCCTGAACATTATTTCATCTCTTATACCGCCAACCATACAGAGCCTTGTTTTCTGAGCTAATGCTCCAACGATTAAGCCGCACACCAGTGCTATTGCTATCGGAGCATGCTGGCTTCCCGGTCCCTCCTGGCTGAAGAAAATAAAGGCAGGAGCTGCTATTAACAGCACAAAAAGACCAACAGCAACAATCGGCATTATGTAACCGTCAAAGGATGAGGTTTTATAATTTCTTTTAAGGCTAAACCCTTTGTTTAAAAATACAACGCCAATGCCAATACCGACAGCAAATCCTACTAATCCGACAATTGCGTTTAAGTCGCCTCCGCCTATTCGCAGAATCATTCTGAGAGGGCAGCCTAAAAACATTAGTGCTCCAATCATTACCGCTATTCCAAGAAAAAATCTTGTGACAGGTGAAGAACCGCCCTTTGATTGAAATTCTTTGCCTGCTAAAGCAGTAATAAATGCTCCCAGAATCAGTCCTATGATTTCAGGTCGTATGTATTGAACGACTTCTGCCCTGTGAAGTCCCAGAGCACCGGCGATGTCACGTTCAAAGCATGCGATGCAAAATCCCATGTTTTTAGGATTTCCAAGTTGTACTAATATTAATGAAATGATACCTACTGCTGCACCGGCAAAAATAATGCCCTTTTTGCTTTCGAAAAAAGGTTTTTTCTCTGATGATACTTTTTCTTTTTCCATGTTATCCTCCTAACATATTGATAATTGTATTATATTTCACAAATGTTGGAAAGTAAAATAAAAAGAAGTTTATAAATATATCAATAGTATAACTAATATTTATATAAGATTTAAAAAAATATTTAAAAACACGTTGACAAATAAAAAAATAGTGATATTATAAAAATATAGGTTAGCACTCATCAATGAAGAGTGCTAACAAATAAATACGCTTATGGAAAAGGAGATGCTGAACATGTCTGGATTAGTACCATTCAACAGAAAAAAAAGAAGTCCTGTAAGCAGAAATTTTAATGATTTTGGTGACTTTTACAACATGGTGGATGACTTTTTTAATGGATCGTCAAAAACAAATTTCGGAAGCTTTAAAGTTGACGTTCAGGAGGATGAAAATAAATATTTGATAGAGGCAGATTTGCCGGGTGTAGAAAAAAATGAAGTGGATATAGAAATAAATGAAGGAAATCTGAGTATTTCCGTAAAAAGAGAAGAAAATATAAATGAAGAAAAAAGCAATTATATCCACAAAGAAAGACATTACACCTCAATGAGCAGAAACATATATCTTGAGGATGCAAAATCTGAAGGTATTAAAGCAAATCTTGAAAACGGAGTTTTGAAGATTACCATACCAAAAGAACAAAAACCAAGTAACACTAAAAAAATTGATATTGATTAATAAGGGGCTGCCAAAAGGCAGCTCCTCTCTTCTAATATGCGAAATCCACAGTTACAGATGCTTCTATTTTTATGTTTCCCGGCACTATAGGTGTTATTGCAGCAAGTTCCTGTCTGTAGAAGGGCTGTACAGGGGAAGAAATATTTTCTACAATGCGTATTGGAACAGGGTCTGCAGGTATGCCCAGATTCATTGAAATTGATTTTGCTTTCTGCATGGCATTTACTATTGCAAGATTAAGAGCCTGCTGATAATAATAATCTCTGTTGGCCACTTCAAATGAAATCAAATCAACTATGTTGGCACCTAAATTAACTGAGGTGTCAATTATGTTTCCGGCCATATCCATATTAGTTGTTCTTATTTCCAGAATATTTCTGACAGAATAACCTCTGTCTATCTGCCTGCCGTTTTCGTAATCATATATTTTGTCAATTGAATATTGGAAGGTCTTAATATCGGAAACGCCCATTCGTTGTAAAGCTTGAATTATCACCTGAGTCATTTGTGCATTTTCTGATTGTATGTCAACTAAATTTTCTCCTGTTGTCTGAACTCCTAAACGAATTACTGCAATATTGGGAACTGCAGTTACCTGTCCCTGGCCTGTCAATGTCATTTCCTTGCTATGTAAATTGCTATCCGGATAATATTTTGTCATAATCAAACCGCCCTTCTACTAAAAAATAATGTTATATGTTATATTTATTATATGAAATCAAAACAAGACTGTAACTTATTGCAAAAAATATATTATTTTTTACATATGGATGAAATGTGTATCTGTTTATTATAGTGTAATTAATCGGTAATATGGGATAAAGTTATTGCATATGACCGATAATTATATTATATTGTAATAAACATATATCAGGAGGAAAATTATGAAATTTTTGTGGACTACAATTTTAGCTAAGGATATGGAAGAGACATTAAAATTTTACCAGGAGGTAGTTGGTCTTAAAATAGACAGGAGATTCAATGCGGGACCTGGGATGGAAATATGCTTTTTAGGGGAAGATGACACTAAGCTGGAAGTAATACATAATGAAAAAATAAAGAGTATTGAACCCGGTAATGCGGTAACCTTAGGTTTTAGAGTTGATTCCTTGGATGAAATGATAAAATTCGTTAACGAAAGAGGCATTGAAATTAAAACAGGGCCCGTACAGCCTAACCCAACAGTGAAGTATTTCATAGTTCAGGATCCTAACGGTATAAAGGTGCAATTTGCGGAACAGATGTAATACTGAATTTGGGACGAACGAAATAAATTGATCTTAACGGAGAATTATATATGAATAAAGACTGGAAAAAGAGCATAGTGCTTTTTCTTACGAGCCAGACAATATCATTATTTGGTACGTCATTGGTTCAATATGCGATAATGTGGCATATAACTTTGGAGACGCAATCAGGGGTAATGATGACAATTTCAATTATCTGCGGATTTCTTCCCACGTTTTTGCTTTCGCCGTTTGCCGGAGTTTGGGCGGATCGTTACAACAGAAAGAGTTTAATTGCATTGGCAGATTCATTTATTGCATTGTCAACATTAATTCTTGCAATATTGTTTTATCTTGGTCATGGCTCCATATGGCTGCTGTTTGCAGCTTCAGCAGTAAGGGCGTTTGGGTCTGCGGTTCAGACTCCTGCGGTAAATGCATTTATACCTCAGTTGGTGCCCGAGGAGAAGCTCACTAAGGTGAATGCAGCCAATGGAAGCATACAATCAATGGTAACATTATTGTCGCCCATGGTCAGCGGAGCTTTGCTGACTCTGGCCAGAATTGAGGTTATATTTCTTATAGATGTTGTTACAGCCGCTGCTGCAGTATTTATTTTAGTAGTGTTCCTTCATGTGGAGCCTCATGCAAAGGCGTTGGAAAAACAGGAATCAAGCTATTTTACCGATATGAAGGAAGGAATCAAATATATTAAAGAACATGAATTTCTAAAAGTATACTTTGCTTTTCTCGCAGTTTTTTATGTTTTATTTGCACCTGCAGCTTTTCTTACACCGCTGCAGACTGCCAGAACATTCGGAGATGACGTTTGGAGATTGACTGCACTTGAGGTGGTATTTTCCGTTGGAATGATGCTTGGCGGAATTTTTATGGCGTATTGGGGTGGATTTAAAAATAAAATTCATACAATGACTTTGTCCTGCTTTGCTGTTGGAGGATGCACTGTAGCATTGGGAATCGTTCCGGATTTTTGGGTGTACATATTCTTTATGGGCTTGTTTGGAGTTGTAATGCCAATGCTTAATACACCTGCCATGGTGCTTTTACAGGAGAGAGTTGAAGGCAACTATATGGGAAGGGTATTCAGCATCCTCAGCATGATTTCCAGCATAATGATGCCTTTTGGAATGCTTGTGTTCGGTCCCCTGTCAGACTTTATTAAAATAGAGTGGCTGCTCATAGGGACAGGAATACTGGATATAGTATTAACATTTTTCTTTATGAACAACAAAGTACTGATTGGAGCGGGGAATCCAATTATAAAAACTGATTTTCAATAAAGTGAAGACAAGGATTAACGGATAATTCATAAATAAAAAGGATGAGATTATTTGCTGATTTCCATAAATGAATTTGATCATTTTGGAGCTTCAGAATTCTCATCCTTTTCTAATTTTTCGTTAAAAAAATATTAATGAATCTATGGGTCAAATATGGTATAATAAATACTCAGAGGAAACAAAAGTTAACGCTCTTGTCTGATATGTATTTATTGAAGCGGTGTGAAGCAAGCCGATAGGCAATGTACTTATGATATTATATTTCAACAGGAATACAGAAGTAAAGCGGTGATAATATGCTACGAATTGCAATTTGTGATGATGAAGAAATTATTTGCAGACAGTTGGAGGACATGCTGTTTGAAATTGGGAATAGAATCAATCAGGAAATTGAAACGGAAATTTTTTATTCGGGAGAAGAACTGTACCGGTTTCTTTTTAGAGGCAGCCGTTACGATATTATATTTCTTGATATTGAACTTAATCAAATAAATGGAGTTGAGGTTGGAAGAAGAATCAGAGATGAATTAAAAGATGAGCTCACACAGATAGTTTATATTTCATGCAATGAGGGTTATGCTATGGAATTGTTTGATGTAAGACCGCTTAATTTCATAATAAAGCCTCTTAATAAAGAAAAGATGCAGTCTGTTTTAACGAAGGCTGTGAAGCTCCTGGATAGGGAAAATAATTTTTTTGAATATAAAAACGGGAATGTTACATTCAATATACCCTTAAGAGAAATCCTGTATTTTGAAAGCTGCGGAAGAAAGGTTAACATGGTTTTAGAGAATGAAATTAAAACTTTTTATGGAAAATTATCATTTGTTGAGGAAAAAATAAATAGTTGTGACTTTATTATGATACATAAGTCTTACCTGATTAATTTTAACTATTGCATAGAATACAACTATGAATATGTTAAGATGTCAAATCAGGAGGTACTGGCAATCAGCCAGAACAACAGGAAAGCCGTACGAGAAAGGCTGCTGCAAAGAAAGCTGGGTGTACATCATGACTAATAGTGTAACTACTGTATACCTGATTACATCCGCTTTTGGCGCATATATACTTTTCAGGTATATGAATATTTTTTTCGATCGCGCAGATGTAGATAATAAAATAGAATTTGCTTCATATTTACTATATTATTTAACAATTGATTTTTTGTTTTTAGCATTTAATAACCACTTGGTTAACCTGATTTCTAATTTAATTATGTTTTTTTTACTGACATTTAATTATAGTGCTCCGCTAAAAAGAAGATTAATAGCGACAGTTTCAATTTACATGATTCTTATGACAGTAGAAACTGTGGTTATTCTCACCATGCAGCATTTTCAAATAAGCTTATTGTCGGAGGATTCTGACTTTGTATTAATAGCCGGTTTTATAACAATAGAAATAATATCCTATAATGTAATGCTTTTTTTATCCAATTTCAAGCTGCTCAAAAATGACAACAAATCCTCGCTTCTTCATTGGTTTTCAATATTTTTAATTCCTGCGTGCACATTGGTTTCAGCACTCATTCTTATAGCAAAAATCGACTCTGATAATTTAACGGTGGTCATCATAAACATAATCATATTATTTTTAATAAATATATTTGTTTTCTACCTGTACGATGAGCTAATGAAATCATATGATGAAAAAATGGAAAAGGCGTTGCTTCAGCAGCAAAACAGCTCATATTTAAAACAGCTTGAAATTATTAACCAATCACAGGAAAATTTGAGAGAATTCAGGCATGACACAAAAAATCATGTTTTATCACTAAAAGCACTCATTGAGAATAATGGCAACAATGCTGCAATTGATTACCTCGAAAGAATTTTCAACAGTGTCAATTTTTCAGATGCCTATTCTAAATCCGGAAATTTGGAAATAGATAGCATAGTGAATTATAAATTGAGTCAAGCGGTATGCTGTGAAATAAAAACAAATATTAAAATTAATGTTCCTGAAAAGCTTAATATCATGCCCTTCGACTTGAGCGTTATACTGGGTAATCTTCTTGACAATGCAATTGAAGCGACCTGTAAGTGCAAGGATAAATTTATTAATTTATCGGTGGAGTTCGATAGGAATGTGTTGTATATAAGTATTTCAAATTCATTTGACAGTAAATTAAACTATAGTGGTTGTAAATTAATAACAGATAAGGATAATAAGGAAAATCACGGAATAGGATTGAATAGCGTACAAAAATCACTGGAAAAATATAATGGGACAATGGAATTACATCATATGGGTAATGAGTTTTATACGGACGTGCTCATATACAACAGGGTTTATGAATAAAGTCATGTTAATTTTTACATTAATGTATATTATTTTTTACAACCTCCGGTAAAAAGGATATTTTTATGATAGTATTCGTATAACCATATTTAAAAACACGAGAATAACGGAGGTGGTGAAGTTGAATGGTTTTTTTATAAAAATGTATAATATTGCTTTTAGGCTTACCGGCGATGAAGTGAAAGCAGAAGAAATGGCATTTATTGCAATAAACTGCATTCTGCCAAAAGAAGACATGAATGACATTATATCTGACAGCATTCTCCGCCGCACAGCCGAGGAAATATGCAGGATGTTTCTTTCGGATAATATTTCAGATGTAAAAAAATTTGAGAGGAACAATTCAAAAGAAGAGCTGCTTCAGGCTGCTTTGATGTCTCTTGAACCATCAGGCAGGATGATAATTGTATGGAGAGATATACTTGGTTTTAAAATAGACGATATGACGGGAATAAATTGTAATAAACAAAAAATGTATTATGAACTTAATAGTGCGAGAAGGCAGATGAAGGAAATTTTGTGTGATAATGCCCTGTTAAGCGGGAGCATAAATGAGGAGGTAAAAGGTGAGAAATAAATTATTAATTACTGTGCTGATGTTTATTTTAATTGTTTCAATATCATGTTCAGAACAGGGAAAAACGAATTATCCTGAAAATGAAACAAAAAATGAAACAAAAACAGAAGATAAAATTGATAACGAAGCTTCAGCAGCGTGGGATTTAAATTTTGCTGCACCGAAAATTGATATACCTTACCAGGTTCCGGAGTTTACCCCAAGTGCCGGAAGGTATGAAGTAAATGAGGACTTGTCCGACCTTTTCAATGCAGGTCAGTACGAGGGATTTACCAAAGAGCAGAAAAATGCAATATATGAAGATGGATTTGTTATAATGGAACCCAGCTACTCGGTTCTTAAGATGCATCAGATATATGAATGGCCGGTGTACAAAGAATCACCCGTATTCATAACTTCGGATTCTGCTCTGCACCTGTATCATATTTATTATGATAAATCGTTAAGTTATGTTGAATCCGCCGTTTTGTATGATAGGCTTGACAGCCTGTCACAAAAATTATTTTTGGAAAGTATTAAGAACTACGGGAATATGGATTATTCAGGGCTATCCGAGGAGTTAAAATTTGTTTCAGCATACTTTTTAACAGCATGCAGGATTTTAGGAAGCAATATAGAAAGTATAGATGTACCGGAGGAAATATCCTCAATTGCTGACAAAGAAGTAAAGCTTATAGAAGAGTCTTCTGATTTTGCCAAATCTCCCCTTCTTAGAACGGATCTGGATTATTCTCAATTTACTGTCAGAGGTCATTACACCGGAAGCGAGAAGCTTGAGAAGTATTTTAAGGCTATGATGTGGTACGGTCTTTGCGGTTTTCCGGTGTTTGATGAAACAAAGCCTGAGCCGGAGTTAAACATTGACAGCCTGACAAAGGGAATGATTATTACATGCATGGTTCTCCGGGATGAGGATAATTTTAAGTCACACGAAAACATATATTCAATTACATCAATGTATACCGGATTGTCAGATGATTTAGGCATATTAGAAATTAGAGAGTTAATTACTTCAGTTTACGGAAAAAATCCGGATTTTAATACCTTCAAGGACAGTTCGTATTACCCTGAACTGCTAAAAGAAGCTCTTAAATTGCCGGAACCTAAAATTAAGCCTAAGACTACCGAGGTAAATCTACCATCCGGCAGGCAGTTCAGGTTCATGGGACAGAGATTTTCTTATGATGCGGAAATAATGCAGAATCTTATGGAACCGTATCTTCGCCCTATACCTTCCGGCCTTGATGTGATTGCGGCCTTTGGTAGTGCAAGAGCTGAGGAATTGTTAGACACGTATTATAAGCCTAAAGAAGAATGGGATGGATATGAAAAAATGCTAAACAAACAGCGTGAGGAAAACAAATCAATTTCTGATGACGAATGGAAAGCTGATTTATATAAGGGATGGCTCTGGAGCATAAAGTCGTCATCGAACTCCTTTGAAGATGTTGAAGGAATGCCGGAATTTATGCGAAATAAAAAGTGGACCGATAAAAGCATACACACGGCTTTAGGCAGCTATGCGGAACTGAAACACGACAGCATACTTTATGTTAAGCAGCCTGTGGCGGAAATGGGCGGCGGACCTGACTTTTCAATACCGCTTAACTATGTTGAACCGACGGTTGAGGTTTATGCAAAGCTTAAATGGCTTGCACAAAATACCAAAGCTCAGCTTAAGGAAAGAAATTTGTTAGACGAAGGGAATGCACAAATACTCGATAGTATAATAGATATGCAGGACACTCTCATGAATATTTCTGTAAAGGAGCTTACAAATCAAAATATAACAGAAGAAGAAAATATAAAACTCTATCACTACGGAGGACGTATTGATTCAATAATTCAAAATCTTAACAGAAGCTTGAAAGAAGAAGGCATAGGTACCGAATTTGATGTTACCTCGGCACTTATAGCTGATGTAGCAACTGTAGCCCCCAATGCCAATTTCCCAAAAGGCACATATTTGGAAGTTGGAAACGGTCTTCCATTGGAAATATACGCAGTATGTGAAACTAACGGTAAAACATACCTGGCAAAAGGTGCATTGTTTAATTACTATGAATTTATGTCTGACAAGAGGCTTACTGACGGGGAATGGCAGGAAATGATGGGAATAAGGAAGGTAAAGTGGTTCTTTGACAGTGAAAAAAATCAGTATATAAAAGACGAGAACGGTACAATGAATAATGGTACTAACGATGATTATTTTGAGGAGGTTGAGTTATCAAGACCTCTTACAGGAACTGTTTCAAAACCATTGTGGACAGATTCATTTATTACAGCCGGAGAGAACCATGTAATCTCAGTAGAGGATATGGGACTTGAATGGTGGCAATGAAGAAAATATTAGTGATAATAATTGCTGTTTTTCTAACTGTCTGTTTATTTAGCGGACAGCCGGAATCATGCAACATTAAAATTGACGATGGGGACTATGATGTATACTTTAAAAACAATTATCTTTATTACAAAAAAGGAATATTTTATTACAAGCTTTTTGAAGAAAAAATTTTAAGCTATAAAATTTATGATATAGATTTTGATAAAAACGATGAGCTTCTGGTAATTACAAAAGAACAAAATAATCAATACGGAAATGACTTGGTTATATTTGATACAGATTTCACTGATCGGTTACAAATTATGGAAATATTCAGGCAGGATTTTTCAGAAGTAAGACCTTGGAAGATAGACGCTTGCGACTTGGACAATAATGGGGAAACAGATATTTACGTAGGAGTGTATAAAGATACAACTTTTTATAAGGATGTCAGGAAAAGACCGTTTTTCTATTCCTGGGATGGACAAAGATTAAATAAAAAATGGCTTGGTTCATTTTTTACGGACTGGGAATTGGTTGATATTTCTTTCGGTGACTACTTTGGTACCGGATATGATTTGGCTGCGGTTCTGGAAAAGAATGAAACAGGAGAATACCGGATAGGTATATATAATTTTGTTGGATTTGGTTTTGAACACATGAAGACATTTAATATTGATTATGCTGATGATATGAAAATTGATGAAATTATAAATGATAAACTGCAATCTTACTGAAATGTAAGTTTTGTATGGAAATTGTAAGATTAAGTTATGGAAATGTATTTTTAGGTCTTATAATATTATTATGAATATTAATTGTGGGAGAAAAGTTTGAAACAAATATGTA
>DHUT01000023.1:0-39930 GCA_002409285.1 Firmicutes bacterium UBA5227
AGGAGTTGCAATATTTAAAAACAGTGAGGGTGCGGATGCTGCGAAAGCATTTGTTGACTTTATGCTAAGAGATGAAAATCAGGAAATTTTAGCTGAACTTGATGGTAAAGACGGTGCACAGATGATTAAACCCGGAATTAAGGGTTATGATACAGGTCTTCCAAAAGAAAAACTCATTAAGCAGGATCTATCTACCTTTGGAACTCAGAGAGAAGAAATTCTCAACAAGTGGCAGGAAGTAACCAAGGATAAAGAAAGTAAATAATATAAGAAATATTTTCAAGGGGCACTTTCGGGTGCTCTTTATTTTGACTATTTACCGATATATTGATATAATGACCACAATAAGGTGGAGCTAATGAAAAATGCCAAAAGAATTTTAGACAAGCTTTTAATATTAATTTTATATATTTCAATTTTAATATTTATATTATACCCGTTTTTATGTGTTTTTTATCAGGCTTTATTTGTGGATGGAAGTTTTAACACAGGTGTACTCAGTGATTTCTTCACAAATGATATTAAGCTTTTAATAAACAGTTTAAAGATTGCGGTTTTATCAACTATTATTTCAACAACAGCTGCTGTTTCAGTTGGGATTTTTTATCTTGCGTCTAATAATCGTGTGCGGAGAATAATCAATTCAATTATGATGCTTACAATGATTTCTCCGCCCTTTGTCACTTCTCTTTCATATATAACCCTGTTTGGAAGAAGGGGGTTTATAACTCATGATATATTGGGTCTTACTCTGAATACTTACGGAATGTGGGGAATAGTCATGATGCAGTCATTAGGGTTTATTTCCCTGAACAGTTTAATTGTAACAGGTTCGTTATCGCAGCTTGATTCTAAAGTGATTCATTCTGCAAGGGATTTGGGTGCAAATACAACTTCGGTGATTAAGGATATTATTATTCCGATGCTTAGACCAACTACATTAATAACGGCACTTCTTACTTTTGTCAGAAGTCTTTCGGATTTTACAACTCCTGCTATAATCGGCGGTAATTTTAATACAATGGCTGCGGAGGCCTATATGAGTATGGTGGCGTATGGTGATATAAGGCGGTCTTCAGTCATAAATGTAGTTTTATTTATACCTGCAATTTTTGTTTTTATTGTTTACAGGAAAAATATAAAAAAGACTGATATGAATGGACAGAGTGAAATTGAGGAAAGTGCAATTAGTAAAAAAGGAGTTCTTTATAATATAATTAAAGCTGTTTCACTGATTTTTATTTTCCTTATACTTATGCAATATGCTTCAATATTTTTTTCAGCCTTTACAAAAAAACAAAAAGGCATAGCCTATTTTACTTTGCAAAACTTTATTGATGCAAAAGCTTATATTTCGGGAACATTTGTCAGAAGCATTGCCTACTCTCTGATTTCAGGTTTATTCGGTGCAATCCTGGGCATCCTCATAGGGTATTATCTTGAGATAAGGAAACTGCGTTTTATGGGCTTCATTGACCTGATTGCAACCATGCCATACATTATCCCCGGATCTTTTTTTGGAATTGGTTATATACTCGCTTTCAGAGGTGCACCCTTCTTCCTCACAGGAACTGCTGCAATTGTTGTTTTGAATGTGCTGTTCAAGCAACTTCCTTTTTCATCTAAAATAGGAATTGAGGCTGCAAACCAAATAAGCCTTGAGACGGTAAATTCGGTAAAGGATCTTGGAGGGATAGATTTTGATGTACTTGCAGATGTTGTTTTTCCAGTGAGCAGAAATAGCCTGTTCACATCATTTGTAAATGGGTTTACGGCAACTATGACAACAGTCGGTTCAATTATTTTTCTGGTTTATCCGGGGCAGAAGGTTGCTACGCTTGTAATGTTTGATGTAATACAGAGTGGTAAGTATAGCGTGGGTTCTGTTATTGCAGTGCTGATAATTCTTATAACAATGTTTGTGAATGTGTTGTTTTATAAGATTCTGATAAGGAGGGATGAAAGTGTTTCTTGATGTTAGCAATCTGACAAAAAAGTACAATAAAAAAACTGTGGTTTCCAACATATCATTTGGAATTGAAGAAGGAGAGCTTTTAACAATTCTTGGTCCTTCAGGCTGTGGGAAGACAACAATACTCAGAGCCTTAGGAGGATTTTTAAAGCCAGATGCCGGAGATATTATTCTTGATGGAGTAAATATAACGGCGTTGCCTCCTGAAGAAAGGCCTGTTTCCACAGTTTTTCAATCCTATGGACTTTTTCCCCATATGACGGTGCTTGAAAATGTAATTTATGGTCTTAAATTTATTGGGATAAAACGTAAAGAAGCAGAAAAGGTCGGTCTTAACATGCTTGGAAAGGTTCATTTAGATGGAGAAGAAAATAAAAAACCACACCAACTAAGCGGAGGCCAGCAGCAGAGAGTTGCCGTTGCCAGAGGTCTGGTAACTCATCCAAAGCTTTTGCTTCTGGATGAACCTCTTTCAAACCTGGACGCAAAGCTTCGATTGGAGCTAAGGAAGGAAATTAAAGCTATTCAAAGAGAGTTTAATATAACCACTATTTTTGTAACCCATGACCAGGAGGAAGCTTTTTCAATTGCCGATGAAATAATGCTCATGAATAAGGGTGAGCTGATTCAGTTTTCCAAGCCCAGGGAGCTTTATGAAAACCCCTCTACAAAATTTTCTCTTGAATTCATCGGAAGCGTGAATTACGATAAAAATAATAACCGTTTTTCACGTCCTGAGGATGTTTATTTTGACGAAGGCGGTGAAGAAATGAAGGTTCTTGAATGTTCCTTTAAAGGGCAGACGATAGAGTATACTTTGCTGACTTCTGATGCAGAAATCATACGCATGGCAAGCCTTAATAAAAGACATGAGATCAACGTTGGAGATACGGTTCGAGCTGTTGTTCACTGGTCTACTTTGGATAAAATGAGAAAGAGCTGAGGAAGGTCTTAGGTGATTTTATGAATGAAATTGTTTGACAAGATAATAGTTATCGGGTAATCTTGATTTAAAGTATTCGGATATATAGACTTATATAATGAGTTTACTAAAACAGGAGCTTGTAGGGAAGATTATATATATTTGATGAGGTGAACAAAATGAAAACTATAACAATTTGTGGTAGTATGAAATTTGCAGAGAAAATGAAACAAATTGCTTGGAGATTGGAAGTTGAAAAAGGGTTTAATGTACTTCAATGCATCTATAATGAGCAGAATGAGCCTATAACTGATGAGGCACAAAAACATCTTGATGCAGCACATTATAGGAAAATAGATATTTGCGATGCTGTTTATATTGTTGATATTGATGGTTACATTGGTAAATCGGTTGCAGATGAAATTTTATATGCAAAAGAAAACGGAAAAGAGCTTATTTTTCATAGCAACAGCCTTAAATAACTTCGTGTAATGAGTATAATACAAAGTTCACAAATCCCGATTTGCCAGCAATGAAAGTAAAATTGTTTGACAATACAAATGTAATAGAGTAATTTTATGCTTATGATAAAGAAATTTATGGGTAATACATGGGGATGTGTGTTCATTTTCTACAAGGAATCCTACATGAAAAGAAGAGAAATGCCTTTATTACCGATAAAAAATCTCTGCAATGAAAAGGCATAATATTTAATTATTAAGGAGATTTTTAATCCATTGGAATCATAGAAAGGAAGTACAGTAAATTAAAAAGATAAATATATATACAAAAAATAAAGTAAAACACAGGGAAAAATATGTTTTAGCATTTATATTACTTGTTCTGGTAGAGATTTATATTGCATTATATGTGCATGATGATTTTATCCGTCCTTATATAGGGGATGTATTGATTGTTTGTGTAATTTATTGTGCAATAAGAGCTATTTTCCCAAATAAGATTAAAATGCTTCCTATATGGGTGTTTTTATTTGCAGTATTAGTTGAATTTATGCAATATATTGGAATAGTAAATATTTTAGGTCTAAATGAAAATGCGTTTTTTAGAGTGTTAATGGGGTCGGTATTTGACTGGAAAGATGTTATATGCTATGGAATAGGCTGTATATTATTAGCTGTACATGAAAGTATCAGAAGATGAATTAATGAATTTATGGAGGAATAGTCAGATGAATGAAGATATGAGGATTACATTATAAAATATTGCGAAGATGAAACAGTGTTGTGTTAAGGGAGTAACAGAATTTGAGGAGCTGGTTATGAAAACAAGGACTATAATGATTTTTCCTGAATTTGAAAATATTAATGTTATTAATGATATCCGTAGGAAATATGACCCGTTGGCAGGTTTGGTAATGCCACATATTACTTTGGTCTTTCCCTTTGATAGTGAGTTGACTAATGAAGAACTAAATTTACATTTGAAAGAGTGTTTGAGTAACATACGACCATTTAAAATTCAACTGGAAGGGTTTAGTAAGCAAGAGAGTAAATATGGAAATTATTTATTTTTAAATGTTGTAAAGGGTATTGATGTAATTATAAATATTCATGATAGACTTTATAAAGATAAATTAAAGCAATATGATGTGGGTTACGGCTATGTTCCGCATATGACAGTTGGAAAAGTATCTTCTACGGAGTTGCTGAATAAAGCGTTTGATGATGTAAATAAGTGTAATGATAAATTCAGCACTGTGGTCAAAAAGATATCAGTTGAGATGATTGGCGAACATGAAGAATCAATTATCATAATAGAGTATGAACTAAAGACAAATTTTAACTTGAAGAGGAGATTTTAATGAAAACGGAACATGTAATAGTAACATTCAGAGATTATTTAAGACAACATAAAGAAGACAGAAATATATACAGCTCAATAAAAAAGGAGATGGCATTGAAATATCCGGAAGATATAGATTCATATATTGAAGGAAAGCAACCTGCAATTTTAGATATCTACAAGAAATGCGGCCTATTGTGATAATTATAAAAAGATGCCTACTTTAGGAGGAGGTTAAGAAAAAGATATCACTGTCATATGTAAACGTTATATAAATGAGAAATATTTTGTGAGGTGATTTTATGAATGAAATACGAATTGAGATAAAAGATAGTTTAAATATTGATGAATATAATAATTTAAGAAAACAAGTTGGGTGGGAACCTAAAAATCCAATCGTTGTAGAAAAAGCTATAAAAATAGCACTATTGTGAAAAAAACTATATTTGTGGGAGGATAAAAATGCCGACTTTAAAAAAAATAAGAGATACAATGAAAAAGCAAAAAATCAATGGCGAGATTATGGAACAAATGGACTTCGAAGCTGACTGCAATAATCCTTATAATATTACTTCTCTAATTGACAAAATGGATAAGTTGCTGACAAAGGAGCAATGTCTTTCAATTATGGAAAAACAAGGTTGTTGCAAGGGAGGTCAGCGTGACAAGGATTGTAAGGCATTTGCCCTCGAGCATGCGGATAAACCTTTTTCTGAAAAACTTGCATTGATGTCAAGTATTCAATATATGATGTCGCCTTGTCTAAATGATGATGGTACATTTACGATTACATTTGGCGGCTATCAAAACGGTGTTCACACGGGTAAAACCACTTGTTCCTGTGGTTCGATCAAAAAAATGAAACAGCCGTTTTTCGTTTCGCCTACATACTGCGGTTGTTGTGCAGGACACTTTTTATATCACTATCAAAATGCTTTAGGAGTAAAGCTGAAGTTGAAAGAAATCAATTCATCGCCACTTAATACAAATGGTGAAAAGCCATGCAAATTTACCTTTGAAGTTCTCGATTAACACGGCAGTAGAAGCATAATATGAGCATATGATAAAGTCAAAAAGATAATTTAAGGGTTTAATAGCCGACGGAGGTATTGACTGGTATGAGAAAATTTGCATTGTTGAAACATAACGATGATAATGCTCAGAACGATGATAATGCTCAAAAGGTAATGCTTTATCAAAAGAAAACAGTGGAAACATATGCCTTTCTATATAAATCGAAAGAAGACGATTTTGGGTATATGAAAGTATTAGAGGCTGAATTAATGTAGTAAAATATAGAGAAAGAGGATTTAATATGAATATTAAAACAGTAAAAACGAATAACAGTGATATTGCAATTATTGACAGTGCTGAAATTTATATTACAGACGGACAATCAGCGCTGGATTTTATGATGAATGTGAATTATGAAACCGGATGCCACTTCATAGTGTTAAACAAAGAGTCTATCACGGAAGATTTCTTTATTCTTAGTACAGGTATTGCCGGTGAGGTTCTGCAGAAGTTTGTAAACTATCATTTCAAGCTTGCGGTGGTCGGTGACTTTTCAAAATATACAAGTAAACCTCTGAAAGATTTTATATTCGAGAGCAATAAGGGAACTGACATCTTTTTTGTTCCCTCTGAAAACGAAGCGATTGAAAAGTTGAGCGAGGTATAACATCAAATACGAATTTATTAGGAGGGAATATGCAATACAAGGATAATTATATTGTTTTGAAGGATGGAACAAAATGTTTGTTAAGAAGTCCGGCTGAACAGGATGCATCGGTTATGCTACAGTATCTGAAAATAACTTCGGAAGAAACACATTACATGGTCAGATACCCTGAGGAAATACAGATTACTGAAGCAAAAGAAGTAGAGCTATTAAAGGATTGCCTGGAGAGTGAACAGAATATAATGATAGCAGCTTTTGTGGACGACGAATTAGCTGGAAATGCCGGTTTAAATCGTATAAAAGACAATATTAAAGTAAGGCACAGAGCTGTTTTTGGTATTTCCATAAAGGAGAAATATTGGAATATGGGTATAGGAAGTAATTTGATCCGTGAAGTAATAAAGATGGCTGAAATAATGGGATATGAGCAAATTGAATTAGGTGTGTTTGACGATAATATTAGAGCACGAAAACTTTATAGTAAATTCGGCTTTAATGAATGGGGAAGAGTGAAAAACGCCTATAAATTGAAAGATGGAACATATTGCGATGAGATTATAATGGGAATTATAATTAAGTAATTCATTGGAGTCAATACAATGACGCCAATTATTGACCATATTCATATCACCGTTGCAGACATAGAATATGGAAAAATTTTATGACCAGCTTCTTCCGCTTTTTGGCTTTGATCTATCACTTAAAGAACATGATAGTTCCATTGAACATGAGTATCAGAGAAGAGCATGTTTGATACCAGAAGCGGGAGATTCTGAGCTGATGGATACTTTGTAAAGGGCTTATTTCAAAGATAGGATGAAAATAAAATGAAAATGTTAATATCAGATTTAGAAGGCAGAGAACTTCAGGGGTTGCTTTTAGATATGTCAAGTGAACTGACAATTATTTCAAAAGATTTTCCCATACACCATTGCACAGGATGCTTCGGATGCTGGACGAGGACACCTGCAGTCTGTATAATAAGAGACAAATACGGAGATATGGGAGAGCAATTGTCAAAATGTGAAGAACTATTTATTATAAGTCAATGCTTTTATGGTGGCTTTAGTCCGTTTGTAAAAAACATTTTAGACAGAAGTATTTCCTATATTCATCCTTATTTTGTAATAAGGAACGGAGAAATGCATCACCGCAGGAGATATGATAATGTCATTCATATGCATGTGTGGTTTTATGGCGTAAATATAACGGATATAGAGAAGCTGACTGCAGAAAAGCTCATTAAGGCAAATTCAATTAATTTTAATTCAGTGGTTGAGGATATTTCCTTTTATAACAGTATTACGGAAATGAGAGGACAATTACTATGAAAACAGCATTAATAAATGGAAGTCCCAAGCTCAAAGAATCAGCCTCCGGCTGTATTTTATGTGATTTAAAATCCTTATTGGATAACGGAAACCATGTGGTTTACGAGTGTTCCTTCAGAAAACCTCAGCTGAGTCTCGAAGAAATGAAGAATTTGGCGGAATGTGATGTTTTTGTATTTGCATTTCCTCTTTATGTAGATTCAATTCCGTCTCATTTACTGAATTGTATGATTCAATTAGAAGATTTTTTATCAGAATTAAAAGAAAGAGATATAAAAGTTTATGCAGTGGTAAATTGCGGATTCTATGAAGGGCATCAAAATAAACCGGCAATTGAAATAATGAAAAACTGGTGTGTGAAATCCGGACTTATATGGGGTCAGGGAATTGGGATTGGAGCAGGAGGTATGATTACATCGTTGAAAAATGTTCCAATGGGACAAGGTCCCAAGAGAAATCATGGCATTGCATTGAAACAGCTTGCAAGTAATATTTTATCAGGCGTTTCTGCTGATGATTTATACATTACAGCCAATTTTCCAAGATTTTTATATAAGCTTGCTGCCGAAAGGAACTGGATCCAATCTGCCAAAGCAAATGGGCTAAAAAGAAAAGACCTGTTTTTAAAAAAATAGAGTACAATATTTTAGTGAGAAACGATATATAATAAGCAAATATTGGTGCAGAGTGCGAACATAAAAAACTGGACGCATATAAGATCTCATTCGTCCTAACCAATAATAAACAGAAATTATAAAAAATATGAGGATGATGTAGATTTAAAATGGATAAATATATAGAAATAAAAAAAGGATTTGAAGCAAGAGCAGATGAAGAAAATGCGGATATGAAAAAATTATAGGCAGTAACATACTTTTTATTGTTTCGCCACATTATGCCCCGATACCAGCAAAATTGTGTATGCTTTTAGAAAAGATGGAACAAATTACTTTTTTACATTGGGCAAAAGATAATAACTATAAGGCAGAAGTATTTGGCATCCCTACTGGAATTATATCTCATGGTGGTGGCTCTGATTGGGCATTATCAAGCTATAAAGCTATGGTTAATGATACAATAGCTAATGCTCTTGATACCATTCAATTAAAGATAATACCATATTCACAAGAATGGAATACAGGTATTTCCATACCAGTAGCAAATATTGTAAATAACAGGGATGATATTTTTCCGCATCAAGAGTATGATTGGGACAAAATAAAAGATAGAGTTGCAGAATATATTTCTAAAGTAATTAAATTATATATATGAGATTTTTTTCTATAGTATCATGGAACACTTCTTACCGTGCTGAAAGGATATAACGATTTTTTTATAAATTATATTGAAACATACACAGGAGTTTGATATAATTTTAAAAAGGAATTGCCACAACGGAATAGGCTGTACGGCTCCCTGAAAAAGGGAGGTGATAATGTGGTTACTTATGGGGATTTATTTACGTTAGGGTTACTCATAGTAGCGATTATCGCCTTGTTTAAAGACAAGCTTAAATAAGATATTTTTATACATATAAGGGAAAACGGAGTATAAAAAAATCAACCGCTTATGTCTTCCCGGACTTTCGGTTGGTTTTTTATCGAATACTATGGGAGCTTACCGTTTATTCGGCAACTCCTTTTCTTTCAATCAATTATAAACTAACAGTAAGTTAATTGTCAAGTCTAATTTCTTCAATTTTACCTCTTGAAGGTAAACTATAATGGTTGGAATGGCATGGAAGAATGCTATAAAGATTCTTTAAATGGATCATATTTATATATTTGTTGCTATGAAGAAAAATTGATTATTTCAATGAATAACCATGGACTTGAGTATTTACCAGGAAATAAATATGGATTATGTCAGGTCAAAGTAATGGCATTATAAGAATGTAGACAGAGGGATTTTTATTAGATTTGGAGGAGGTTAAGTTTGAATAACATAACAAAAAGACCATTTATGATTCTTTCTGATTTTATGGCAGTGTATCAGTTCATGATTGATATATATGAAAAGGACTGGGGAAATGGAGTTCCAGCACCATTTTTTGAATATGCACTTTCTTCTGATTGGTCGGATAAAACAATGAGTCACAGAAATATGATTTGGGGAGATAAAAGCACAATCGCAGGATTTTGCTTTTATGAAAGCCAGCTTGGAAAAGCGTTTTTTAATTTAAGACCCGGATATGAGGAAATAGCACCTGAAATGATCAAACATGCAGCTGAATTTCTGGCTGGCAAGGATGGTAATCTTAGACTCAATATTTTTAAAGGGCAGAATGCCGTAAAAGAAGCCGCTATAAGTGCGGGATTTAAACAAAATGGTGAGTATGTTGATATGATTTATGACTTCGGAAAGTCTCTGAATTATAAACTTCCGGAAGGATTCAGTTTTGTCGAACCGGCAAAAATTGATACGGCAACAGCATTAATATGCTGTTGGAAAGGTTTTGATCATGAAGAAGAAGGTCCGTGGGATGGCAATGTTGATGTTGGATATCATCTGGAAGCCTCCCCGCATGCAACGACGCAGTATGATGTTGCAATCCAGAATGAGGAAGGTGAGTATGTGTGCTGGTCTGGTATGTGGTGGACACCTGATAATCATCTGGCATATATGGAACCGTTATGTACAGTGCCTGAATATCGTCACAAAGGTCTTGCGGCAGCTGCATTATCCGAAATGTACAAAAGAATGAAGCTTCTTGGTGCAACACATATGACAGGTGGTGGAAGTAAATTCTACAGTTCAATCGGATATGAACCAATGATTACATGGACACACTGGGAAAAGTGATTATTTGTGGATGAGGTATACTTTATGAACGACTTGAACTGCTGCTAATTTGAATGGAGAGAAAGTTTGAAAAAGCAAAAATGCAATGCAACAGGAGATAAAAATGGACATTAATGCAAGACTGATGACGAAAGATGAATATATTACAACAGCGTGGTCAGGAGGTAAATCAGCAGAGGATGTAAAGATTTATTTTATTACAATTCCCACACATAAGTTTTTGCATATTAAGAACTATGAGAGTATTGGGTATTGGGACTTCTGGCAAAAGCAGAGTCTCGTTCCGGAACAGGATTGTGAAGAATGTGTGGATTAAAAGTAAAATCCGTAGATACATTTAAAAAATGTAAAGAAACTTAAAGGAGATAATATGGCGAAGGTAAAAATAACGGTTGTTGAAAGTAAGTGCCGATGTGGTTATCATAAAAAAGGAGATTGCTTTGTAATAGAAGATTTATGCCCGCCTTTGTGCCATGAGCTGTGGAATTGCGCTTATCCGTTGATATATGCTTTACAAAATGGAGCTATTTTAGATTATGGTGATGCAAGGGCTCCTGAATTTGATATAAAATGTCCTGATGAAGGACGAGTAATTATTCATGGGGAACAGATGGATGCCTTTATGAACGACTTGAACTGATGCTAATTGGGCAATGTTAGACAATTTAGTGAATCAATCTGAAATTGTGATTGACAGGACAAAGGCTAAGGTCAATCTTGGAAAAGGGAGGATAACATGGAATTTGATATGATGAATTTAATGATGAAAAGAAGGTCTGTCAGAAAGTTTAAAGAGGAAAAACCATCTGATGAAATAATTCAAAAAATAGTTCAAGCAGGACTATTAGCACCTACATCAAAGAATAATAAATCAGTTGAATTTATTGTTGTTGATGACAAAGATACAATTCTTAAATTAAAGGATTGCAGAAGTATTGGAACCATCGGTCTTGAAACTGCACCCTGTGCAATAGTTGTTTTTGCAGACAGCCAAAAAAGCGATGTATGGGTAGAGGATGCATCAATTGCAGCGTCCTATATGCAGCTCAGGGCAGAGGATTTGGGGTTAAGTTCGGTTTGGATACAAATGAGAAATAGAACCAATGAAAATGGCAGCTCGGAAAATGAAGTTAGAAGAGTATTAAACATACCGGAAAAATACGGAGTTTTATGTATTATAGCTCTTGGCAAAAAAAATGAAAATATAAAAGCTTACACGGAAAATGATATTGATAAATCAAGAGTTCATTATGGGTGAGTTAATTAGAATCTGTAATAAATTCCAAGTAATTGTGTTATATAGCGGCTTATTCGAATAAATTACTAATTATGAAATTGAGGGGGTTAAATAAAGTGAAAGTTGTGGTTATACACGGTCAAAGCCATAAAGGTTCAACATATCATATTGCCAGATTAATTACAGAAAAATTACAAGGAGAGGTTACTGAATTTTTTCTTCCAAAAGATTTCAGCTCATTTTGCGTTGGATGTAACAATTGCTTTGTAAAGTCCGAAAGTCTATGTCCCCATTATGAAGAATTGAAGCCCTTTACTGAATCAATTGACAGTGCAGATGTAATTATATTGGCAAGTCCTGTATATGTATTTCATGCAACAGGATCAATGAAAGTATTTTTGGACCATTACGGATATAGGTGGATGGTACATAGACCGGAAGAAAAAATGTTCAGAAAGCAGGCTGTATGTATATCGACTGCTGCAGGTGCAGGAATGAACAGGACTAACAAAGATATGGCTGACAGTACATTCTTTTGGGGTGTTGCAAAAACTTATAAATATGGTGTAGGTGTCGCGGAGGTGTCATGGGACAGAGTCAGTTCAAAAATAAAGAAGCGTATTGACAGAAAAACAACTGTTATTGCAAATAGAATAAAAAAGAATGCGAACCACATATCACCTTCCATAAAGACTAAAGTGTATTTTAATATCATGAGATTAATGCAGAAGAATGGATGGAATAAGGCAGATATGGATTACTGGGAAGAAAAAGGATGGACAGGTAAAGCACGACCCTGGATAGAGGACTAAATCCGATAAGGAGGGAATTGGACATATAGGAATCCATTGGAATCATAGAAGGGAAGTGGTATTTACAAGATAAAATCTGTACCAATAGCCGCCATTTAAGAAGCAAGAATTTTTAATTGTCGACCTTAAATTTTTTAGGTTTTTCATAATAACTATATGGTGCAAAAACAGCAGGAATAGTGTTTTTGTTTATTGAAGAACCTGATTATGTACGGTCAATATGGCCCGAAGAAGCTGGAATGCAGCAAAAACAAATGCATTTTGATTTTCAGGTTGATGATGTTTTAGAGATGATGAAAAAGGCAGAAGAATTGGGTGCCGTGAAAGCCAATGTGCAATTTGGAAATGAAAACTTTATTACGATGATTGATCCGGCAGGGCACCCATTTTGTTTGTGCAGAAAATGACGTAGATTTCCGAAAGATTCAATAAATAGACCAGGACCAGTATGTCCAATTTGCACAGAATACTGGAGTTTATTCAAAAATGAGATTACTTTGTTTCTATTTTTGTGAAGAGCAAGTTTGACACAGGGGAGATTCCGAGCTGGCGGATACTTTGTAAAGGGCCTATTTCAAATAAGGAGATATACAAGAAAGGAAGTAAAGTCCTCAAGATGAGGAATAAATAATAAAATTCGGATAATTGTAAGGAGAATATTATGTCAAATACGGCGCTTTTAATAGTGGATATGCAGAAAAATTGTAAAGAAGAAACATCTTGTAAGGCATCCTTTGAAAAGGCAGTAGAATATATTAATGAAATTAGTCAATATTTTCGAAGAAAAAAACATCCTGTTATAATTATACAAGATGTAGAAGCAGGAGGATCGGAGACGGACGGTTTTAAATGTGTGGATGAATTGATAGTATCAGACAGTGACTTTTTTGTACAAAAATCCTTTAGTAATGCTTTTTGGGAAACGGAGCTGGATACCATACTTCAGAGAGAAGGTGTGGACTGCGTTGTTATAAGCGGATTCGCTGCAGAGTATTGTGTACTGTTTACATACAATGGTGCTATTGAAAGAGGATATAATGTTTTTTTGCTGCAAAACGGCATAGCCGGATTCAGTGATGATGAAATCAAACGTATACAGTTACTGAGATCTGTTGTCAGCTATGAGGCTATTGAATACTTTTTAAAAGAATCTTAAGATAAATTGGAACATAAATCAATAAAAAGAGCAACCACTTCATTATATCTTTCTTATGGCAATGAAGCGGAGATCCCTAAGCAAGGAGATTTAAGCATAATAACTAACTGGAATGGCGAAGCACAGTGTATCACAAATTTCAATTTGTAGAGGAGAAAGCAATATGTATGCTGTAGAGGTTATTAATTTAACAAAGTGCTACGGAAAAGTCATGGCATTAGATGACGTTTCTTTCAAAGTTAAAAAGGGAAGCATATGTGGAATACTTGGTCCCAATGGTTCCGGTAAAACTACAACTATTAAAAGTATATGCAATTTGATAATTCCTGATAGTGGGGAAATTAAAATATATGGCAAAGACAATGGAAAGTGTACTAACCGGATTTCGGCAGTGTTTGAGGGCAGCAGGAACCTTTACTGGAGGCTTACCCCCAGGGAAAACCTGCGATATTTTGCAGGTATAAGGGGATTGGGAGGGAAAACACTAGAAAAAGATATAGATATTCTTTTAGATAGATTTAATTTGACTGATAAAAAAAACGTTTCGGTAAACAATCTTTCAAGAGGTATGCAGCAGAAGGTTGCAATAGCTATGACGTTAATCTGTAATACAGATGTGATTTTGTTAGATGAACCTACCCTTGGATTAGATGTTCAAAGTCAATTGGACATCAGGAATGTATTAAATGATATAACTTCCGGCATGGATAAAACTATTTTGTTAAGTACACACGATATGAATCTGGTTGAGGATATTTGTGATGATGTAGCTATTTTAAATAAAGGGAAAATAGTTGCAATGGATAATATACAGAGCTTATTAGATATGTTTAAAACCATGAAATATGAAATTGTTCTTTCAGAGCGCATTACCGAAGAAGGAAAAAACTTGTTAATGGAGTCAGGCTATGATTTTTATTTTGCAGATAATGAATCAAAAATAGAAATTGATATACTAAATTTACAAGATATATATAAAATTATCGAGGTGTTAAAAAGCATAAATGTCTTTATAAAAGAGATAAAGCAAAAGGATGTAGATTTTGAGAGTGTATATTTAAATTTTACAGAAGAAGGTGATCGGATTGGCTAAGTATTATTATCTATGCAAGGTATCTATGGAAAAAGCTCTAAAGGAATTGACCAGGTATAAATTTAATACAATTTCAGACGTAATATTTCTTTATGTTGTGTTTATGGCAATGTTTTTAGGTATTAAAAGCTTTGGGAAAAGTTTTGGGGTTTCTCCTATAGATATGGGCGATAGTCTGGAAGGGTTTATAGCCGGATTTTTTTTGTGGACAATAATGATGATGACTTATTCCGGAGTTGCCTATGGTTTGACAAATGATGCAAACAGAGGTACATTGGAACAATTGAATATGTCAGGTATAAGACTTTCAACTATAGTGACTGCAAGAAGCCTGTCTGATTTGTTCATAAACATAATAGTTTCTGTAGTCCTATTATTTATTATTATGGCAACAACAGGTTACAAGCTTGAAATAAGGATGCTTCCGATTTTATTCCCTGTAATTGTCGGCATGTTTAGTATACTTGGAATAGGACTGATTTTCGGAGGTCTGGCTCTTATTTTTAAAAAGATACAAACTTTGCTGAATATAGTGCAATATTTTTTTATAGCTTTGATTATGATTAATCCCGGAAATAAAATTATATATAATTTGCTTCCTTTCAAGACCGCATCTGATATGGTTATAAGTTCAATGAGATATGGATATTCGCTTACCGATTTTTCAATATATTATTATGTAATTATGGCAGGTAATTCAGCTTTATATTTTGGCATAGGGCTGTTTATTTTTAACAGATGTGTTAAATTAGCTAAAATGAAAGGCCTTTTAGGTCAGTATTGACTTAGGTGAAGGGTTAACAAAACATTGTAATTTTATTGACAATCTCTCTATGTTGTTATAGTATGTAGATACATTATATTAAAACAACTGTGGAGGAAGTGTTAAGTAAATGGGCGATACGGCATTAGATAACATGATAGACAACATGAGTATGTTGGAGAATGTTATAGAAACATCTTACGATGGTATTTACATTACTGATGGGAATGCAAAAACAATAATGATTAACAAGAGCTATGAAAGAATAACAGGTCTGAATCGTGAAGTTCTCATGGGGAAAAATATGTCTGAGCTGGTGGAGAAACATATTATTTCGGAGTCGGCAACTCTTGCTGTTCTTAAGAATAAAAAGGTCGTCACTTTGCACCAACAGTTTAACTCAGGCAAGTGTGCCCTGGTTACGGGAACTCCTTTTTTTGATAAAGAAAAAAACATAAAGATGGTAGTTACAAACGTAAGGGATATAACAGATCTACAAAAATTGAGAGAAAAGATTTCTGAGAGCCAGTCCCAGAATGAAAAATATAAAGTTTTGATTGAGGAGCTTAATAAACAGATAACAGGCAATGAGTGTATAATTGCTGAGGATGAAGAAATGCTTAATCTTTTACTCCTGGCAAAAAGAGTTGCAAAAGTTGACACTACTGTAATGATATACGGAGAAACCGGAGCAGGAAAAGAGATAGTGGCGAAGTATATATATAATAAAAGCTTAAGAAAAAACAAGCCGTACATTAAGGTAAACTGTGGAGCAATACCGGAAAACCTTATGGAATCCGAATTTTTCGGATATACGGACGGAGCATTTACAGGAGCATTAAAAGGCGGTAAAATCGGCATTTTTGAGTCGGCTAACACAGGTACACTATTACTGGATGAAATAGGGGAGCTTCCTATTTCCATGCAGGTTAAGCTTCTCAGAGTATTGCAGGAGGGTGAAATAGAAAAAATAGGCTCCAACAGTATGATAAAAGTTGACGTAAGAATAATAGCATCAACAAACAGAGACTTGGAACAAATGGTTAAGCAGGGTACCTTCAGAGAAGACTTATATTACAGGCTTAATGTTGTGCCTCTGAAAGTCCTTCCTTTAAGAGAGAGAAAAAGCAGCATACTACCCCTGGTACAATCTTTTCTTGAGCTGTTTAATAAAAAGTACGGGATGAACAAGGAAATATCAAAGGATGCCTTTAGGTATCTTTATGAATACAGCTGGCCCGGAAATGTGAGGGAGTTGAAAAATCTTTTGGAAAGGGTGATTGTTACAAGCCCTGATGATGTAATAACTTCAAAAGACTTGCCCCTCCATATATTTGAGAACAGTTTTTCAGGTGCTTCGCATGAGGGGAGAACTCTGTCAAGTGCTGTGGAGAGAGTTGAAAAAGAAATGATATTCAATGCATATGAAAAACATAAAAATGTAAGAAAAGCAGCCGAGGAGTTGGGAATAGATCCATCAACATTTGTAAGAAAAAGGAAAAAATATATTTAACGAGTTGCACATATGCAACAAGCAGGCAATTTTGCAACATTGAAAATGCCGTGTTAGAGTGATTTGTCAGCAGATTTGTTTGTTAAAATGCAAACAAGTCTGTTTTTTTTAAAAAAGAAACATAGATAAATGCCCATTCTGTAATGAAATAGAAGTTGGCACAGAAATTGCTAATAAATTAATGATGATATATTTAATATGGAGGTTATCATGAAACAACTGGTTATAAGGCCGCAGTTGCACAAAGTTAGCACATTTAATGAATTTTATGATGAATTTAAAATAAGTGACAGGGATTTGATTCTTACGATTGATCCGGTATATAACACTTATTTGAAAGAAAGAAAAGAAAAGTTTAATGTGGTTTTCCCCGAACATTATGCTTTGGGTGAACCTACTGATGAAATGATCGACAAAATACTTATGGATATTCGAAATATCGAATTTAATCGTGTCATAGCTATTGGCGGAGGAAGTATTGTGGACATTGCCAAACTTTTTGCGTTGAAACAGGCGGAAAAATCCGAAATGCTCTTTATGAGAGAGGTTCCGATAGTTAAGGAAAAGGAATTGATAATAGTGCCCACAACATGCGGCACCGGCAGTGAAGTAACAAATATATCTATAGCCTTGCTTACAAACAAAAAGACCAAAATTGGTCTTGCAGGGGATGAGTTGTTCGCAGATTATGCCGTGATGATTCCGGAGCTTTTGTCTAAGCTTCCATACAAGGTTTTTGTAACAAGCTCTGTGGATGCACTAATACATGCTGCTGAATCCTTTGTGTCTCCGGGAAGTAACAGCTATACTGAGCTGTTCAGCATCAAGGCCATGGAGATGATTATTAAAGGATATGCCGAGGTAATAAACAATGGGCAAGAATATTTCAGGAATATAATTGATGATTTTCTTGTTGCAAGCAATTATGCCGGAATTGCATTTGGAAATACAGGAGTAGGTGCAGTGCATGCAATGTCGTACCCTTTGGGAGGAGTGTATCATGTGCCTCACGGTGAAGCTAATTATCAGTTCTTTATTGAAGTGTTCCGATATTATGAAAATAAAAAGCCCCATGGGAAAATTCAGGAGCTTAAGGAAATTATAGCTTCTGTAATTGGTTGTTCTCAAAAAGATGCTTTTGATGAGCTTGGAAATATGCTTAATAAGCTCCTTATGCTTAAACCGCTGAGAGAATATGGGATGAAGGAAGCGGAAGTTTCAGGTTTTGCAAAAAATGTAATAGATACACAGCAAAGACTTCTTAAAAATAATTATGTGACCTTCACGGAAGAGGATTTGGTCAGTATTTATTCAAAATTGTATTAAAAGAAATTAAAACGGAAAAGGAGTACGTCTATGGGTGTTAATGAATTGGTCAGCGATTTGGTAGTAAATGCAAAAAAGGCACAGGAGGAATTAGCTGGATATACACAGGAGGAATTGGATGCTATAGTTAAGGTTATTGCAAGGACTGTGTATGACAATGCGGAGGAACTTGCGAAGATGGCTGTTGAAGAGACAGGCATGGGTGTATATGAAGATAAGGTAGTTAAAAACATAGGTAAATCTAAAACAATATACAATAATCTTAAGGATAAAAAGACGGTAGGGGTCATAGGAACAGATGAAAAAAGCAGTCTTACGTTTGTTGCCAAGCCAATAGGAGTTGTGGGTGCTGTTACTCCTACAACCAATCCTACTGTAACCCCTATGTGCAATTCTATGTTTGCAATTAAGGGCGGTAATTCCATAATAATCGCACCACATCCCAGATCGAAGAAATGCAGTTCCTACACTGTGGAGCTAATTAATAAGGAATTGAAGGCACAAAATGTTAAGCATCCGGAAAATGCAATACAGATTATAAAAGAGCCGTCAATAGAAATGTCCGGTGAGCTGATGAAAAGCGTTGATGTTGTTCTTGCAACCGGAGGAATGGGAATGGTAAGAGCTGCATATTCCAGCGGAAAGCCCTCCTACGGAGTAGGGGCGGGAAATGTTCAGGTTATAGTTGACAGGGATGTGGATTACGTTGATGCAACTTCTAAGATAATTGCGGGAAGAAAATTTGACAACGGCATTATATGCTCCGGAGAACAGTCTATTATTGCTCCTGAGGAAGTGTATGATGATGTTATGGAAGCAGCCGTCAAAAATGGAGCATTTTATGCTGATGATGATGAAACAGTGGAAAAATTCAGAAGGATTCTGTTTATTGACGGAATAATCAATAAGGATGTTGTAGGTCAGTCTGTTCAGACTATTGCCAAATTGGCCGGAGTAAATGTTCCCTTGAACGCAAAGGTGATAATTCTGAAGGCTTCAGGCATAGGAAATGAGGATGTGCTGTGCAAAGAAAAAATGTGTCCGGTATTATCAGCATTTAAGTATAAGACTTTTGAAGAAGCAGTAAAGATAGCTCAGACAAATCTTAACGTTGAGGGAAGAGGTCATACTGCGGCAATTCACTCCAACAATCAGGAGCATATCGAATATGCAGGCCTAAAGCTTACGATAAGCAGGCTTGTGGTAAATGCACCTTCATCTACAACAGCAGGAGGTTCTCTTGTAAATGGATTTGCTCCTACGACTACATTGGGATGCGGTACCTGGGGGAATAATATAATATCCGAAAATCTTGACTATAAGCATTTGATAAATATTTCAAGGATAGGAAAAGTAATTGAAGGTAAAACACCTCCTACAGATGATGAAATCTGGAGTTGAAGAGGATAAAAATGGAGGAAAAGATAAGAAAGATAATTTCAGAAAAAATAAATCCGGTTCTTGCACAACATTTTGGAGGTGCAGAGCTTGTTGAAATAATAGGGAAAACCGTATATATCAGGATGAATGGAGCATGCGGAGCATGTCCGTCATCACAGATTACTCTAAAAAGCATTATTGAGGCAGCCATAAGGGAAGAAATGCCGGAAATTGAAGAAGTTTGTCTATATCAGGGCGTCAGTGATGACATGATCGACTTCGCAAAAAAGTTAATTAAAAGTGAAAGGGATAAAGAATCAGCGCATTAATTAAATAGATAATTAAAGATATTGAATAACAAAATACTAAATAAAGGGAGATATTATGGCACTTATGACAGGTAAAGAATATATTGAGAGTTTAAGGAAATTGAAAACAAGAGTATACATCATGGGAGAAAGAGTTGAAAATTTCGTTGATCATCCACTGGTGAGACCTTCGATCAATTCTGTCGCAATGACCTATGACTTGGCATTAGATCCTGAGTACGAGGATCTTATGACAGCAACATCAAATTTAACAGGTAAAAAAATTAACCGTTTCTGCCATCTGCATCAAAGCACTGAGGATTTGGTTAAAAAAGTTAAAATGCAAAGATTGCTTGGACAAAAAACAGCATCATGCTTCCAAAGATGTGTAGGTATGGATGCATTTAATGCAATCTGGTCAACTACATATGAAACAGACCAGAAGTATGGTACAAATTATCATGAAAATTTCAAAAAATATTTGGAATATGTACAGGAAAATGACTTAACTATTGACGGAGCAATGACAGATCCTAAGGGAGACAGAGGTTTATCTCCAAGTCAGCAGTCAGATCCGGATATGTATGTGCATATAGTTGAAAAGAGAGTAGATGGAATAGTAGTCATAGGAGCAAAAGCTCATCAGACAGGTGCAATAAACTCTCACGAGCATCTGATTATGCCTACTGTGGCAATGAAGGAAGAAGATAAGGCATATGCAGTGTCATTTGCAGTTCCTTCTGACGCAGAGGGCGTATTTATGATTTACGGAAGACAGTCATGTGACACAAGAAAGCTTGAAAAGAATGCGGATATTGATTTGGGAAACAAAAATTTCGGTGGTCAGGAAGCACTTGTTGTATTTGATAATGTATTTGTTCCGTGGGATAAAGTGTTTCTGTGCGAAGAATATGATTTTTCCGGTATGATGGTTGAAAGATTTGCGGGATATCACAGACAGAGCTACGGAGGATGTAAGGTTGGAGTGGGTGATGTGCTTATTGGCGCTGCCGCATTGGCAGCAGATTACAACGGTGCGGCAAAAGCATCTCATGTAAAAGATAAGCTTATCGAAATGACACATCTCAATGAAACCCTTTACTGCTGCGGTATTGCATGTTCAGCTGAAGGGAGCAGGACTTTGGCAGGCAACTATTATATTGATAACCTGCTGGCAAATGTATGTAAACAAAATGTAACCAGATTCCCTTATGAAATAGTGAGATTGGCTGAGGATATTGCCGGAGGTCTCATGGTTACCATGCCGTCACAGGCAGACTTTGAATCTCCTGAAATCGGAGAATATTGTAACAAATATTTACGTGGAAAAGCTGACATTTCAACTGAAAACAGGATGAGAATACTGAGGTTCATAGAAAATATGTGTCTGGGCTCTTCGGCTGTGGGTTACAGAACAGAGTCAATGCACGGAGCTGGCTCACCTCAGGCTCAGAGAATCATGATAGCAAGACAGGGAAACTTGGAATACAAGAAAGAGCTTGCAAAGAAAATTGCAGGAATTAAAGAGTAAATAAGGTAAGGGCAGGAATAAATTCGAGGATTTGTTTCTGCACATATTCAATAAAATATATATGAAAAGAGTTGGTGTGATGGATTGGAAGGAATTATATAAACAGAAACTGACTACTGCAGAAGAAGCAGTTAAGCATATACCCTCAAACTGCAGGGTAGTTACAGGTCACGCTGCCGGAGAACCTACAGTCGTAGTTGATGCCATGACAGCAAATTATATGCAATATGAAAATGTTGAGGTTGTCCACATGGTTGCTATGGGAAGCTGCGGATATTGCAGACCTGAGATGAAGGGTCATCTGAGGCATAATGCGCTTTTTGTGGGCGGAGGAACCAGAGAAGCTGTGAATGACGGAAGAGCAGACTTTTCCCCAACCTTTTTTTATGAGGTTCCAAGGCTGTTCAAAACAGAATTGCCTGTGGATGTTGCCTTGATTCAGGTTTCACCACCGGATAATCACGGATACTGCAGCTATGGCATATCCTGTGATTTTACAAAGCCTGCGGCAGATTGTGCAAGACTGATAATAGCACAGATAAATGACCAGATGCCCAGAACATTTGGGGACAATTTTATCCATGTATCGGATATTGATTACATCGTCGAAGTATCAGAGCCATTGCTGGAACTTCAGCCTCCCGAAATAGGAGAAGTGGAAAGAGCAGTTGGAAAGTACTGTGCCGAGCTGATAGAGGACGGCTCTACGCTTCAGTTGGGAATAGGAGCGATACCAGATGCGGTTCTTTTATCCTTAAGGGATAAAAAAGACTTGGGAATTCATTCGGAAATGTTTTCTGACGGAGTGGTAGAACTTTACAACATGGGAGTTATCAACAACAGTAAAAAATCAATACACAAGGGCAAAATGGTGGTTACATTTTTGATGGGTACAAAAAAACTATATGAATTTGTAAATGATAACCCTGAGGTTGAAATGTATCCTGTTGACTATGTAAATGATCCTATGGTTGTTATGAAAAATAAAAAGATGGTGTCAATAAATTCATGTCTTCAGGTTGACCTTATGGGACAAATTTGTGCAGAGTCCATAGGCTTGAAACAGTTTAGCGGTGTGGGAGGACAGGTTGACTACATAAGAGGAACTGCCATGTCGGAGGATGGAATATCCATAATAGCAATGCCTTCAACGGCATCAAAAGGAAAGCTTTCAAGAATAGTACCTGTATTAGATAGTGGAAGTGCGGTTACAACTTCAAGAAACGACGTACAATACATTGTCACCGAGTACGGAATTGCAAACCTGAAAGGCAAAACGCTGAAACAGAGAGCAGAGGCCTTGATAAAAATAGCACACCCTGATTTCAGGGAAGATCTGTCAAAGGAATATGAGAGCAGATTTAACGGAAAATAGGTACTATATAACGAATGTTTTTGCAAATACTGCAAAAACATTCGTTTTTGTATTTTTTGCGCAGTGTATTGTTTTTTTGTACACATGAGATATAATAAGTAGCATCCGTCCTTAATGTAAGGGCTTATCAACAGCTGTGTACAGTAATAAGTTACGGGACAGATGAAAAGTATTTTTATATTGCTAATAATTTTAAAATATTATACAATAAACTTAGCAAACTTATAAGAAAATAATAATTTATAGGTGATAGGAACTGACAGGAGTTACAACAGGGTTACATACAGTCAACAGATATAGTGACTATATCCTGAAAAATGAGAATAGTGTTTCTTCGGAACATCAAGATGAGATAGTGATGCCGAGAATAAATGGCGAAGAAAAAGAGAAGTACAAGAAGTGCTGTGGAAAAGATGCATAAGAACAACCCGATATGGAGATGATTAAATGGAAAAGTTGAATGAATTATTCTGGTCCATGAAAAAAGAAGATATTTTTTCTGCACTGGACACTTCAGAGGAAGGTCTGACAAATGGTGATGCGGCAGAACGCATCAGAAAAAACAGACAAAATTCATACGGTACTAAAAAAAACAATGGTGTTGTTAAGCTTTTACTGGCTCAATACAAAAGTCCTATAATAATTATTCTAATTTTTGCCACAGGGCTTTCATATATTTTTCATGATACAAGTGATGCGGTAATAATAATGACTATTGTAATACTCAGCGGACTTTTGAGTTTCTGGCAGGAATACGGAGCTAACGATGCTGTCAGCAAGCTTTTAAAGACGGTAAAAACAAATGTTGTGGTTCTTAGAGACAGAAGTCCCCAGGAGGTAGGAGTAGATGAGGTAGTCCCGGGGGATGTTGTAATACTCAGAGCCGGTGCGGTGGTTCCGGCAGATTGCATTATAATTGAATCAGATTCATTGAATGTGGATGAATCAACTTTGACAGGAGAGACATTTCCTGTTGAAAAGCAGGCGGAGATCCTTTCAGCGGATACACCAATGAACAACAGAATAAATTCATTGTGGATGGGAACACACGTGATAAGCGGAACTGCAAAGGCTTTGGTTGTAATGACAGGAAAAGATACAGAGTTCGGCAAAATTTCAGAGAGGCTAAAATTAACGCCTGACGAAACCGACTTTGAAAAGGGAATACGAAAATTCGGATATTTTTTAATGGAAGTAACATTGATATTAGTTATTGTAATATTTGCATTGAATGTATTTTTTAAACGTCCTGTGCTGGATTCTTTCATGTTTTCTCTGGCGCTTGCGGTAGGTCTTACACCACAGCTTCTTCCTGCTATAATAAGTATAAACCTTGCCCACGGTGCAAAAACTATGGCGGGAAAAAAGGTAATAGTCAAGAAACTTGCTTCTATTGAGAATTTCGGTAGTATGGATGTGCTGTGTTCTGACAAGACAGGAACATTAACAGACGGCTCGGTTAAAATACATGCTGCTGTTGATGCAAATGGAAATCCAAGCGAAAAAGTGTTTTTATATGCATATATTAATGCGTATTTTGAATCCGGATACATAAATCCCATAGATGAAGCTATACGGCAACACCGGTCTATAGATATGAAGGATTATATCAAGCTTGATGAGCACCCATATGATTTCATAAGAAAAAGGCTGAGCATAATGGTTGTAAATACTTCTGAAAATCAGGATAACAACTTTATGGTTTCTAAAGGGGCTCTTAAAAACATACTGGATGTTTGTACTAAGGCTGAAACTGAAAATGGAAGTATTGTTGACATAAATCAGGTATACACAGATATCGAAAACAGGTTTAAAGAGTTCAGTCAAAAAGGTTACAGAACATTAGGCATAGCATATAAAAATATATCAAAAAGATCAACTATAGAAGATGAGCTTGAATCTGACATGATTTTTTTGGGATTTATAACATTGTTTGACCCTCTTAAGGAAAATATTGCAGCTACCATAGGGAGCTTGAAAGATTACGGTGTTTCTTTAAAAATAATTACAGGAGACAACAGGCTTATTGCTGAAAATATAGTGTCCCAAATGGGTTACAGCAATATGAAAATTCTTACAGGCTCGGAAATTCACGCTATGAGTGACGGAGCACTTATGAAAAGGGTTGGGGAAACGTCTGTTTTTGCAGAGGTTGAACCAAATCAAAAAGAGAGAATTATAATAGCCCTTAAAAAATCCGGAAGCATTGTGGGGTATATGGGTGATGGCATAAATGACGTTTCGGCTCTGCATGCAGCTGATGTCAGCATTTCTGTAGACAGTGCCGTTGATGTTGCCAAGGAAGCGGCAGATATAGTATTGATGGAAAAAAATCTTGAGGTTTTAGTTGATGGAATAAAGGCAGGAAGAATAACTTTTGCAAATACAATTAAATATGTATTTATGGCAACCAGCGCTAATTTCGGCAATATGTTCAGTATGGCAGGCGCCTCAATATTTTTACCGTTTCTGCCGCTCCTTCCCAAGCAGATACTTGTTACAAATTTATTGACGGATCTGCCCGAAATGACTATTGCAACCGACTCTGTTGATGATGAAATGATAATGAGTCCGAAACGCTGGGATATTGACTTCATCCGTAAATTCATGCTTACCTTTGGGTTCATAAGCTCTGTATTTGATTTTATCACCTTTATTGTTCTAAGATATGTGGTTTTTGCGTCAGAAGCGCAATTCAGGGCAGGATGGTTTATAGAATCTGTTGTATCAGCAGCTTTCATTGTAATGGTTATAAGAACCAGGCAGCCATTTTACAAGAGTACTCCAGGTAAGTATCTGCTTATTACTACCATTTGCACTGCAGCCGCATCCGTAATTATTGCACTTACACCTCCACTGGAGAAATTATTAGGATTTGAGGCTGTGGATGCATGGGTTCTCGCAGCTATTGCAGCAATAATTATTGTGTATATTTTCACTGCGGAGGCTGCAAAAAGAGTATTTTATAAAATTACAGATAAACCGAAGCGTTAGTATAGTAAAAATTGTTCAATAAATCCCTCATAAGAATTGAATTAATATACTCTTGAGGGATTTATCATGAAGCCCGTATCATTACTTTCACGGTGTCTCTGTTATTGCCCATAAAAAAATAAAGATAATGTGTGAAAATTAAACTGCAAAAAAATTATTATTTAAAAAAGTAATAATTTTTTTTGCAGTAATTTATATTTTATCTGCGTTATAATATATGAACGGAAAGGAGGGGAGATATGGAAGGGGAAAGCTTGCTGATTAAAGAATCCATCGATGGCAGTGAGAAGGCTTTTGCCGAGTTAGTCAATATTTATAAAAATTATGTTTTTGCAATTATATTAAATTTTATTAAAGACTACGGAGAGGCAGAAAATGTTGCACAGGAAGTGTTCATACAAATCTATATCTCGCTTCCCACCTATGATAGTGACAATTTTAAGGCTTGGATAGGTAAAATAGCTGCAAACAAGTCCATTGACTGGCTGAGAAGGAAGAAATCTAAATTTCGGGAGGAAGCGGTTGAAAATACAATAGATTTAATAGACAGCCGGATTTCAGACAAAGACAGCCCTGAAATGTCTGCGATTCGGAAAGAAAGGAAAGAAATTCTTTTCAAAGCTATAAATAATATGCCGGAAATCTACAGAGATGCTATTGAAAAGTTTTATTTCCAGGAAAAAACTTACGAAGTGATTGCCGGGGAAGAGAATGTTTCTGTAAAGACAATTGCGTCAAGGCTTTACAGGGCAAAGATATTATTAAAGGAGAAATGGAGGGAAGAAAATGAAGCACTATGATTACATTGAGTGGTTACTATATAAAAATGAAATGCTGTCAAAAGAAAAGTCAGAAGAGATGAAAGAGCATTTATATGGCTGTGATACGTGTATGGAAATTTTTCTGTCCCTAATTGATGAAAACGAAGAGGAAACAGCCGGAGAAATAATATCTGACGATTTTACTTCTAAGGTTTTGAATAATACTCCAAAAGCAAACAAAAGAAATCCAGAAGTAAAGCAAAACAAGCAAAACAAACAAAACAGGAAGACATTTTATTATCAGTTCGGCTATTATGCGGCAGTAGCGTCCGTAACCATAATTTTAACTCTCAGCGGGCTATATACCAATTTGGTGGATGCGGTGCCGAAGCTTACTGATTCCATACAAATAACAGAAGAGAGTTCAAATTTAATAGCGGATTTATCAAATAGTATTGTGAATTCAACATCAGGGTTTTTATTCAGCATTGAAAATTTTGATAGAAATAACGGGAGGAATGAATGATGGGAGACAAGAACAAATTTGTGGCGGTTGTATTATCTGTGGTACCGGGGTTATCACATTTTTATATCGGATTGAAGGGAAGAGGAATGATATTCTTCATTTTGCTCATTGTGGGAGTTATAGGCGGCATAGGTCTGTCTGCGTTGTCAGGTCAGGAAGCCTTCCTGTTCCTTACAATTATAGGATATCTTGTTTTGTGGCTTATTGCACTGATAGATGTGTTTTCAGCATGGAGGAGTATTGAGGCAAATCAGATGTACAATAATCCTGAAATGCCCGGCAGCATACCGGATAAAAAACTGAACAGAAAGAGTACTGCCCTTGCACTGTCAGTTATGCCGGGAGCAGGACACATGTATCTGGGATATCAGAAAAAAGGATTGCTTATAATGGGCACATTTCTGTTTTCTATATTTTTTATGGGATGGCTGGGGATATCAATGCTTTTGTTTCTTCTCCCACTCATATGGTTTTACAGCTTCTTTGATGCAATGCATATAGCAGACGGTTCTCAGGACGAGGTAAAAAATCAGGATTTAACTCTTCCAGACATAAAACCAGAATGGATTGGCTTTGCTTTAATAGGTATAGGTGTGCTGACTTTAGCGGAACGAATACTGTTTCCCCTTATCGATTATCGAATACGCCAATATGTACAAACAACTATTGTATCCTTAATCTTTATTTTAGGCGGAATATTTATGCTGATGAAAAATAAGAGAAGTGGGTTTGTTGATGAAGCAGAAGAGGAAGAAGAGGAAGACCGGGGAAAAGAAGAGAAAGAGGAAGGAGACAATACAGATGAAGATTAAACGAGTCGGAACCATCTCAATGGGCATAGTTCTGATAGCATTCGGAGTAATATTATTTCTCTCACAAATTAATAAATTTTCTGCTCTTAACATGGTGTTGAAAATATGGCCCGTAATATTAATACTGCTGGGTCTGGAAGTCTTATGGTACAGATATTCCTCAAGGGGCGAAGATGTGGTAATTAAATATGATTTCTTCAGCATTATATGCATATTTATGGTGCTGATTGTGAATATAGGAATATTTGCAATCAATGAGAGCGGCATAATGAATAGAATTCAGGCAGAAGTTATGTCGTCAACCTACGATATGGATATGGTCATTGATGAATATGAAGTTGATGAAGGTATAAATAAAATAATTATCGGTGATGTAAATAATATGGTTGTCAGGTCAACTTCTGATAAAAAAATAAGCGGCATAGGCAAATTGAATGTTTATGCCACAGGCAAGGCGGAAGCAGATGAACTGGTAAAGCTGAACAGCATCAGGTATGAAATATCCGGGAACACCCTGTATATTTACACACCGGATAACAGAAAGGATAATAATTATTCACATTTGAGATATCTTGAAATTTTCCTGCCCGGGGATATTGATGTTGAAGTTATAAATAGCGGAAACCTGGATTTAGTTTTTAATGGGTTCAGCAACAACTGGAATCTTGACAGAGTTAATAATGTGAACATCAGACTTGATAAAGTTTCAAGTGTTGCCGTCAAGGCATTTGTAGAATCTTTAGATTATCTAAGCGGAAATATAAAATGGTCCTTTGATAATTTTGGAGAGTATGTAAACGGTGAGGGTGCCAATGTAATAAACATCCTCAACGGCAGAGATGTGACAGTGAATGAAGTATAGAGCCTCAGGGCTCTTTTTTTAATGTAACAAGGGTATTGTAATATCCGTTCTATACATATATAATAAAAAATAACATATATTTATTTATTTGAACAGTGGAATAATGATAGAATTGTGCTGTAAATGAAAGGAACATTATGGAGTTGCAAATTAAAATAGTACTGATTGTTATGCTTTTTATAATATTAATCAGCATACAGTACACACTGAACAAAATACTTATGGCTCTTAGGGAGATAAGAGCAATACTGCTTATAAAAAAGGAAAAAAAAGAATAAATTTGAGGTATTCAACCATAATAATCTTATAACATATGGAGGTTATCATGGCTGAAAAAAAGTTAAGGAAAGAAAAAAAGAAAAAAGAGCTTACGGCTGATGATTTGATGAAGCTGGAAATTGCAAAGGAATTAGGGCTGATGGACAAAGTCGAAGAACTTGGATGGGGAGGACTTACAGCCAAGGAAACAGGCAGAATCGGCGGATTGATGACTGCCAAGAAAAAACAAAGGAAGAAATAAAATGCTTAACAAAAGCTATAAGAGCTATACAGAGTTCTCAGAAATATATGATTTGCTCATGGATGATGTGGATTACAATAAATGGACATCATTTATAGTCAATAAGATCAATAAAACAGAAACTAAAAAGATTCTTGAGGCGGCTTGCGGCACAGGAAGCATAACCCGGCTGCTGGCGGCAGAAAATTACAGGGTTACCGCCTTTGACCTGTCTCAGGACATGCTTATGAGAGCTTACGAGAAACTGGGCAGAAGCCCCGGTGTCAAACTTCTGAACCTTGACATGACAGATTTTAAAATAGACGACAGGTTTGATGCTGCCATATGCTGCTGTGATGGAATAAATTATCTTGACGGAAATCAGGTGAGCAAGTTTTTTAATAGTGTTTACAATCATTTAAATAATAATTCGAAGTTTATTTTTGATATGAGTACAGAATATAAATTTAAAAGCATGTTTAATGATACCTATGTTTATGATGATGGAGAAATTTTTTATGTCTGGGAAAATGAAATGGACGAGTCAGACAATACTGTGAACATGGAAATAAACTTTTTTGTAAGAGATGCATCAGATAAATATGTGAGAATCAATGAAGTTCAGACACAATATATACATTCCTCAGAAATGGTAATAAAGCTTTTAAGTGAAGCAGGTTTCAAGGATATTGAAGCTTATGACGATTACAGTGACAGGAAATTGATCGAAAAATCTTTGCGGGCAGTTTTTTGTGCGACTAAAAAATAATATTATTCAGAATTAGAAAGGGAAATTTATGGATTACATACTAAGGGCAATAGATAAAAAACAGACGTTCAGGCTGTTTATGGTTAAATCCACCAACACGGTTGAGGAAGCAAGAAAGCGCCACAACACAACACCTACGGTTTCAGCAGCTTTGGGGAGGACTCTTACCGCAGGTCTCATGATGGGATATATGATGAAAAACGAAAATGACAGGCTTACAGTCAATATAAACGGAGGAGGTCCCATAGGAACAATCTTGACTGTATCAGACAACAGCGGACACATTAAAGGCTATGTTGATAATCCCAATGTGGATTTGCCACTTAAAGCAAATGGTAAATTGGATGTAGGCGGAGCCGTCGGTACAGACGGAAAGGTTACGGTTATGATGGATTTGGGATTAAAGGAGCCATATGTAGGAAGTACGGACATAGTCACAGGTGAAATAGGTGAAGACATAGCCATGTATTATTGGCTGTCAGAACAGCAGAATTCTGCGGTGGCATTGGGAGTACTGGTTGATACGGATTACAGCATTAAATCCTCAGGGGGCTTCATAGTGCAGACACTTCCGTTTATTGAAGATGAAGATTTGGATAAGCTTGAAAGCACATTGAACAGTCTTGCATCAGTTTCCGATTATTTTGATAACGATGATGATGTTGAGGAAGTGGCAAAAAGGATATTTTCTGATTTTGATATTGAAATAACTGACAAGATACCCGCTGAATTCAGGTGTGACTGTTCAGAAGAGCGAATGGAGCGGGCTCTTATGACCATAGGTAAAGATGACCTGAAGCAGCTTATAGAGGAAGATGGAAAAATAGAAACAGTCTGCCATTTCTGCAATGAAAAATATATGTTTGAAGAGGATAAGCTGAAAAATATTCTGAAGTATATTGAAAAATAGCGGTGGGTTAAGTTTAATCAAAACCAGCATATTATGTGAAAATAATTATGATTTTAGATTCAGTGATGAACAATGAGATAGCTAATGTTCATCACTGGATTTTTTTATGCATGCTTCATATAATAAATAATTGGTGGCTAAGGCTGAAAATACTGTATTTTATTAGGACTGATAAAATGGTATAATTAATTATTAATATTTAGGAGCAGTTTTTATGAATCCATACATACCAACAAAAAAACCACGTTATGTGCTAATTGATTACAGAGCCGGCGAAGAAATTTTAAATTATTTAAAAAAATTAAATATAAAACCAATAAAAACAATAAAATGTACCGAATTGCAGGAGCCTGTGAGCGGTCACCCTGATATGGTAATCCATCCGGTTGATTACAAAACCTTTATAGTCGCTCCAAATGTATTTGATTATTACAGAAATGTTTTAGAGTACAAAGGAATAAAAGTTATTAAAGGTGGAAAAACTCTATGTAGAAACTATCCCGAGGATATAGCATATAATGTAGCAAGAATAGGGAGATATGCTGTGCATAACCTGCAGCATACAGACCAGGTTTTAAAATATTATTTGGAAGAAGCAGGCATTGAATTTATTCATGTAAATCAAGGATATTCCAAATGTTCGGCTGCAGCTGTAGGTGAAAACAAGGCTTTGACATCGGATGTCCGGATTCATGAAACACTCAAATCATATAATATAGACTGTATGTATATAAATCCCAAGGCAGTATACCTTAAAGGCTACGACTATGGATTTATAGGAGGCTGTGCAGGTTTAATCAGTGAAAAAATATTCTTGTCAACAGGAAAAATTCTTGATGAGAATATTTTAAACACATTAAAAAAATTTATCCAGTCAGCAGGGTATATATATGATGAAGCTTCAAGTGGGCAAATAATAGATTTGGGATCTCTGATACCGATAATATAAACCTCCCTAAAAGAGAGGAGTTGACTAGAGTGGAGCTTTTATCATTAGAGTTAAATGAAAATGAAAATCATGAAATGTTTAATAATATAAAAATTATCACAAATATGGAAGAAAGTGATATAAATATAGAAATAGTTTCCTCGGATGAAGGAAATATACGAATAAGATATTTTACAGATGACAAAATAAACAAAAGGGAATACATTGAAAAGATAATTGCAAAGATTACAAAGCTTCTGATTGAATATACAAAACTTGAAAGTATAAATTTTTTAAAAGAAAACTATTGTTATTTTGATGAAGCTGAATTATCCGCAATAATTGAAGATATAGAAGATGAAATAGATAACGATGTAAAAATTCAGCTTATAATTAAAAACAAATTCAAGGAAATTTCAGAAAGGTCAAATCTGATAAATTTAAATGGGTTTATAAACTTCAGGCTTAAGTTCATAAAGTTGTATTCTGCTCAGATTGTTGAAAGGTGCATAGACAGCTATCTTATGAAAAGAGATTACATGGATTTTATAAGCATTATAAAGCTTATTTCTGATGCAGATGAAACAAGTTATGATGTGGTAAATGTAATCTGCAACAATAAGACGCTTCAGGTCTATGACAATAATATGAAGAAATTGACTTACATCAGTAACGAAGAATTTGCTGCCGAGCTGAATAATAAAGTGGCGTATAATGAGACTGTTATCAATATACTTCTGAGCGTGTCACCAAAAAAAATAATACTTCATGAAGCAAATTTGAATAATGGGAATAAAGAGGTACAAAATACAATAGAAATAATCAAAAAGATTTTCGAAGGTAAAATTGAAATTTGCAGCGGCTGCAAATATTGTAACCTGCTGCAGTAGTGCAAGTATTCGCAGGCTCTTGAAACAGGAAAAACTGCACACTTTTTCAAGAACCTGCAGATTTAAAGCTAATGGGGTCATTTATTTAAGGAAACGATAAGGTTATAATAATAAAATAATATAAAAGGGAATAAAGGGAGGAATACATATGTCATTTTTAGTATTTACAACATTGATTATTGTTACGGTTACAACAACAATTCATTTGCTGAGTATAAAAGAAGCAGAAGCAAACAGTGAGAATTAATTCGACTAACAATTAGAGCTGTTATCAGAACCCGGAAGTGTGCATTAGCATACTTCCGGGTTTTTAGTCTACGGAGCGTGGATTATTTTTTTTATTTTTAAAGTATATAATAGCACTGAGGTGAAAAGAATGGATATGAAAAGAAAAAAAGAGCTTTTGGAAATATATAAAAACAGGAAGCCTGAAATGGGTGTGTTTTCATACCGCTGCAAGGAAACGGGGGATGCATTCTTAGGCATATCGAAGGATACAAGGGCGGACTTTAACAGTGCAAACGCAAAATTGGCGTCAAATATGCACCCTAATAATCAATTGCAGGAGCTTTGGAATAAGTATGGACGTGAAGGCTTTGAAATGTCAGTTATAAAAATACTGAAATATGATGATCCAAACGAAGACCACACAGAAGAATTAGAAAAATTAAGAGAGGAATGTCTTGCCTCTGATCCAATGGCAAGGAGGATATGGAAATGAATGAGAAGATTGTTATTGAATCAAAGGACTATGACCGCATTGATGGAAGAAATGCTTACCAATCCACTATAAAACGTATAACATTGGGAGAGCCCATGTTGGAAGAAAATAAAAAGATGCAGATTGCCGCACAGCTATGGAAAACAGGTACAGATGATGAATTGATTCTGGCAGAAGAGCTGCCTGTTCACCAGGTATTTGACCTGATAATATTATTATCCAGGACGCTGCTTTACTTCAAGGAGGCATACCGTCTCCCTCTTTTATATGATCCCGAAAAGCCAACGGTGGATAGAATAGGAGTGCAGGGCGGAGTATTACCGGTTGAGATTTGCACAGATAACGAAAACATCAATGAGGATATCAGGGAATTTGCCCAGAGCCTGAATGATTTAGGAGAACTGATCGGAGAGCGTCAGCGTACACTTATCCGTATTTTAGATGAATTGGAGTTGTATTAAAATGAATCAAAATTGTATTTTGTCACCGAAAAGACGATTGACAGATATAGAGCAGTCACTTGTGTGGCAAAAACCGTCTTCACACATAGACAGCGAAGCAGAAGAGCGCATATATAGTGAGGTGGTAAGAAACTGGAATAGTGGAGAAATGAAAATCAGTACAATTTTATTAGAGGGAGATGCAGGTTCGGGGAAAACCCAGATTGCAAAAGCTCTGTCTGCTGATTTTAACCTTCCCTATACAAAGGTAACCTGCTTTGCAGATATGGATAAATCTGATGTGTTAGGTTCCATACTTCCGGTATTGTCTGAAAATGATGAATCAGATGAATCTAATGGGATTGAATACAAATATTATCCCTCGGAAATCGTCCGTGCCTATGAAAATGGGTGGTTATTGGAAATTCAGGAACCTACCGTTATTCGTGACGCCGCTGTGTTGATGTCTCTTAATTCTGCGTTGGAACCGGATGGCAGCTTAAATTTGCCGACTCGCATTGCACGGCGCCATCCGGATTTTATTGCTGTTATTACAACAAACAGGGGATACAACGGATACCGTCCGCTAAATGAAGCCTTGCGTGACAGAGTTCAACATGCTGAAAAATTGGATCTTCCATCTAAGGAGGTTATGATGGAACGAGCTAATGCCAAGACAGGATATAAAAATGAAAATGTCCTTTCACTTTTGGCCGATACGATTATATTGCTGGATGAAACGGCAAGGGCAAATGCAATCAAGGGTGTTGCAGGCATGCGCTCATACATTTTTTGGGTTGATGCAGTGGCAGGCGGTGCGTCCATACGCAGTTCATTACGCTACAAGGTGCTTTATAAAATTACCACAGACCCACAGGAGCTGGCTATTTTGGAACAGGCATTGTCAAGTCATGGACTGATTGATAAACTTGGAGAATCAGATATTATGCCTAATATCACTTCGTCGGGAGATAATACAGAAATTATGGAACTCAATATTTCTGAGAATGGTGAATATGAAGCTGAAGCAGATAAACCCGGCAATAGCGCAATAGGTATGAGGAAGTCAGCAGACAGTGAGGGTCATACGGATATTAGCAGTGATAAAACTACTGAGGTTTCAAGCAATGACAATGGGGAAAATGGTACTCCATTTTATCACGAGCTTGATAAACCTGTTACAGATGAAGAAAAAAGAGAATTTCGCAAAAAATTAAATAAGGAAGCACGAAAAAGCGTTCAGGGGAGTTGTCATGAAAAAATTAAGCTTATAGTACATCGTCCCGAAGCCACAGCTCAGGACAGGGAAGAGTACAACAGAATGGCTGCCGAATTGCATCCGGTCATTATGGAATTAATCCGTAAAACAAATCCTCTTTTAGAGTATGAGCTTTCATCCGAATTTGCGAAATCACGGCTTTACGGGACAAAATTCTGTGCAGAAAAAACAGCTTCTGCGGATTTTCGCATATTTGCCCGCAAGCGTCCTCCGGAAGAAGAGCCTTCTCTTGCGGTTGCTTTAAGAATAGATGAATCAGCATCTATGTCTGCCTTTGGTCGCCTTGATGCTGCAAGACAGGCTGCTGTAGCATTGTATGAATTTTGTAGCGGTTGCGGTATTCCAATAATGGTTTACGGAGATACAGCAGATCGTTCCAGAATGGAGCAAATGTCCGTTTATGCATACGTGGATTTTGAAAGCAAAGATGCGGATGATAAATATACTCTTATGAATATTCAGGCACGCAGCAATAACCGTGACGGAATGGCACTGCGCATTATAGGTGACAGACTGATTAATGCTCCCCAAAAAACTAAACTGATCATAAGCATCAGTGATGGACAGCCTAAAGCCATGCCTAATTATTCAGGTGAACAGGCAGCTCGTGATATGAAGGAAACATTGCAGGAATATCGCCGTAAAGGAATTCAGTTTCTGGCTGCCGCTATCGGCCAGGACAAAGAGGATATACGTGAGCTGTACGGATCCGAAAACACATTGGACATAGATGACTTGAGGAATCTTCCTGCAAGATTGGTACAAATTATAGCAAGATTTCTTTAAATATGTTATACTAAGCAGAAAGGAGGCGGAGACATGGACTGTGTTAAAATAGGAAAATTGATTTTTAAATTGCGAAAAGAAAAAAATCTCACTCAGAAAAACATTGCAGATGCATTAGGTATTCAAAGTAAGACTGTTTCAAAATGGGAATGCGGGTTAGGGTGTCCGGATCTGTCCCTGTGGCCTGACTTATCTGCCATTTTGGGTGTTGACATGAAGCAGATGATGGAAGGCGAAATTACACCAAACAAGCCTGACAGCGGCAACATTGAAAAGGTGCGATTTTATGTATGCCCTTCCTGCGGGAATATCTTAGTCAGCACAGGAAGTGCGTCCATCTTTTGCTGCGGCAGGCAATTGGAATATCTATTGCCTTCAGATGCATCTTCTGCGCCCAAAATCACAGCGGAAGAAATGGATACAGACTACTATGCTACTCTTGATCATCCTATGACCAAGGAGCATTATATATCCTTTGTAGCCGCCGTAAAAAATGACAGAGTATTTTTAAACCGTTTGTATCCGGAACAAAACCCCACATGCAGAATTCCCATAACCATAGGAGGCAAGCTGTATGTTTACTGTATAAAACACGGATTATCGGTGTATTCTGATGTTATATAAAAACCTCTTGTCAGATCTTTTGTCCTATATACATGGCGTGTTCGGAATAGCTTAAAAACTCTTCTCTTTCGCATAGCTGCTCTGCAATGTCTATCCATTTGTCCGTTACTATTTGAGTTTGATTGAGTAAATTCAGTTCGCAAGGAGCAAGTATGCTTTCCTGACCGAAAAGGTGCTTCTTTTTGAGATTAAATCTGTTCATAAATGGTATAATGCACTTTTGGTCAATAAAAAATGCTTTTGTAAATGCATCTCCTGCGTAGGATTTTCCCTTTAAAACTGCGTCGATAAAAACCTCTTCATTTTCAAAAAGCAGCATTTCAGGAGAGTTTTTCATTCCAAAGATCATTCCGGAAAACATAAGGATAAAAGAAACATATATCATACCTCTGTCTTTAAGCAAGGATATGGCTTCGTTTAAAGCTTTGATTCTGTCATCTTCTTCGAGCAGATGATACATTGGACCCATTACAAATATATGGTCAAATTCTCCCGTTATAAATTTACTTACCTCTCTTGCATCACACGAAACAGCATTAATTTTGGCATTAAGTTCTTTAGCTTTTTCAAGAGCAAATTTTACATTTTCAGTGGACAAATCAACAAGAGTGACATCACAGCCCCTTTGTGCATAGTAAATAGAATATCTCCCGGGACCACCGCCTATATCCAGAATTTTGTCACCGGGCTTGATATGTCTGTCCATCATTTTTGTAGTTATTTCAAATTCAAAGGGATGCCTTTCAAGCCTGTCCCACTCATATTGTACATCACTATCATAATGCTCCTGAACGATACGTATGCAATCTTCCATACTTATCCCCTTTATAAGATTTTTGAAATTCTACCGCAAATTATCGTGACAGTCAACATAAATTTAATGATTATGGAATTCAAATAATGAATATTTTATGACTTATGATTTCAAAACTTAATATAAAAGATATTTTCATAGATGAAGCTCATAAATTACAATAACAGCACATAGGTTTTAAAGTCTGTGTGCTGTTATTTAACAAAACATCAAGTTTTTTATTCTGCCATTATTTCAGTCCATCTTTGGGTGTATAGATCTATGAATTCTTTTGGATCTCTGAACATTTCCATTTTATCGATATCTTCCTTTGGAATATTGAAAGCATGATTGTTCAGCAGCTCTTCATCAACCTGTTTTAAGGCTTCTGTTTGAACTGTTGAATAGCCAACCTCATCAATGTCTTTTAAAGTTGCCTCTGTTGAACATAAAAAATCAATGAATTTTTCTGCCATTTCCTGATTCTTGGCGTTGGATGGAACGAACATGGCATCAATCCATATATTGCTGCCTTCTTTCGGAATAACAAAATCAAGGTTTTCATTTTCTGCCATTGCAGAAACAGCTTCACCTGACCACACCAGAGCCATATCCGCTTCTTCCGCAATCATAATTTCCGGAGCGCCGTCCGTAATATAGGCCATTACGAGAGGTCGTTGTTTTATAAGCAGAGCTTTTGCTTCATCTAATTCATCCTCGTTGACTGTGTTAAGGGAATAGCCCAATAATTTAAGTGCTGCCGCAAACGCATCTCTTTGAGAATCCATCATTATTATTCTTTTTTCATGATTTTGGTCCCAAAGCATTTCCCAGCTTTTAGATGATGCATCCACAGTGTTTTTATTGTACAGTATCCCCAATGTTCCCCAAAAATAAGGGACTGCATATTTGTTTTCAGGGTCGTAAGGCTGGTTTTTAAATGTTTCATCTATATATTTATAGTTTGGTATGTTGTCATAATTTAATTTATTGACCATTCCTTCGTTTATCATGCGTTCAACCATATATTCGCTGGAAATTATCAGGTCGTAGTTAGAAGCTCCCGCTTTTGCTTTAATGTACATTTCTTCCGGAGTTGCATAGGTGTCATATTTAATTTTAACATCATTTGCTTTTTCAAATTCCGAAAGCAGGCTTTTGTCAATATAAATGTCATAGTTCAATACATTCAATGTTTGTTTTTCTTCTGAGCCGCAGCCTGTTGCCGCAATTAAAACAAGGCTTAGAAGGGCGATAACTAAAAGCATTCTTTTTTTCATTTCTATACCTCACTTTTTATTGTTTTCTTAGATTTTTCCGAGTCGTTTGACCTTTTATTTATTAAAATCATTAATAATAACACGGATGTGAGCATTATTGTGGATAATGCGTTTATTGTGGGGCGAACACCTCTTCGTGCCATGGAGTATATTACAATTGAAAGATTTGTAACACCTTCACCCTTGGTAAAATAGCTTATTATGAAATCATCAATTGACATTGTGAATGCCATCAAAAATCCGTTTATAATTCCCGGTTTGATTTCAGGTATGATTACTTTTCTCAAAGCATACATTGGGGTTGCCCCCAAATCCATGGCTGCCTCCGTCATATTGGCATCCAGCTGCTTAAGTTTTGGCATTACCGACAATATTACATAGGGGGTATTGAAAACTATGTGTGAAATCAACATGGTCTTAAATCCAAAAGTAACATTAAAGGATATAAATAATATCATCAGGGAAATACCGGTCACTATATCGGGATTAACCACAGGAAGGTAATTAATGTTCAGCAATAGGGACTTTATCTTTCCGTTCAGTGAATTAATTCCTATTGCTGCAACAGTACCTAATACAGTGGATACAACAGCTGCAATTAATGCTATTGTAATGGTGTAATAAAAGGCAGAACGTATATCGGTGTCCTTAAATAGCTCAACATACCATTTCAGTGAAAATCCCGTCCAGTTTGCCCTTGATTTTGATTCATTGAAGGAAAAGACCACAAGGACAATAATTGGGGCATATAGAAATATATATATTAAGCCCATGTAAATTTTTGATAAATACTTTCTTACCACAGTCTTGCTCCTCCTTCCTTGTCAACATCAAATTTGTTCATTACTGACATTGAAATTAATATAATAACCATCATTATCATGGAAATGGCAGAGCCAAAATTCCAATCGCCGTTCAATATAAACAGCTTTTCAATTAAGTTTCCTATCATCATGCTTTTATTTCCGCCTAACAGCTGGGGAATGATGAATGTGCTGACTGCAGGCATAAATACCATGATTATTCCAGATATTACTCCCGGCATGCTGAG
>DHUT01000023.1:40177-55743 GCA_002409285.1 Firmicutes bacterium UBA5227
AGAGCCGTATGAATCGGAAGTATCATAAAAGGCAGAAAGTTGTAGACCATACCCATGACGGTAGCACCTCTCGTATAGAGCAAATTAGCTTTCGGCAACCCAAGAAAGCTCAGAAAATTGTTTATAATACCGTTGTTGCCCAAAATTGTCATCCACGCATAGGTTCTGAGAAGCATGTTCATCCACATGGGCAGTATACAGAGAAACAACATTGTGTTTCTTTTGGATAAATCCGATGTGGAAATTATATAAGCCGCAGGATATCCAATCAGTAAGCACAATACCGTGGAAACGGCAGCAAGGAAAATTGAATCCCACAATATATTAGTATACAGCGGGTTAAAAAATTTCCTGAAATTATTTAGAGTAAACTGTATGGTTGTAATATCATTTGAATTTTTGGCTGTTATGCTGTACAGAAGTACCAGCATGAAAGGCAGTACAATGAAAATTACCATCCATACTATATAGGGATATGAAAAATATTTTGTTCTGTTTTTCAATACTAATCCCCCTTTTCCATAATGTGAATATCGTCAGGAGTCAGAGTCAGTCCCACCGTTGCTCCCACAGGAGCCATGTCTGTGGAGTGAACTAAAAATTCATAGTCCTGAACTGCAATTTGCATCTCATAGTGAACTCCCTTGAACGTTACGGATTTTACTACTCCCTCTAATTTTCCTCCACCGGCAGGTGTTAAATCCAAATCCTCCGGGCGAATTACAACGTCCACCTCTTCACCTTTCCCAAAACCGGAATCAAGGCATTCAAATTTTTTACCTAAAAACTCTACTAAAAAATCATCATGCATGATACCGTCAAGAATATTACTTTCACCGATGAAATCAGCAACAAATGCATTTTCCGGTTCGTTATAAATATCAATAGGGGTTCCCATCTGCTGTATAATGCCATCATTCATAACGACTATGGTATCTGACATAGTCAGAGCCTCTTCCTGGTCGTGGGTAACGTAAATAAAGGTTATTCCTATCTGCTTTTGCATTGCCTTAAGCTCGTGCTGCATTTCTTTTCTTAATTTTAAATCAAGGGCTCCAAGAGGTTCGTCAAGCAAGAGTACCTTTGGTTCATTTACAAGAGCTCTTGCTATTGCGATACGCTGTTGCTGGCCTCCGGAAAGCTGATCTATTCTTCTTTTTCCGTAATTTTTCAAGTTAAACAGTTCAAGCATTTTTTCCACCTTGCTGTGTATAAGGTGTTCGTCCATTTTTTGTATTCTCAAACCAAAAGCTATGTTTTCGAAAACATTCATGTGAGGAAACAATGCATATTTTTGGAAAACAGTGTTAAGATGTCTTTTGAAAGGGGGGACATCATTCATTAAATGCCCGTCAAAAAACACTTCGCCTTCATCGGGAGTTTCAAATCCTCCGATTATTCTAAGTGTTGTAGTTTTACCGCATCCGCTGGGACCTAACAAGGTAACGAATTCGTTCTTCTTAACGGATAAAGTAATATCATCAAGAACCGTTTCGCCGTCAAATTTCTTGGTTATGTTATTCAATTCGATAATTGCGTTGTCCATTTTTTACTCCTGTCTAAAAATTTGGTGGAGTACTGACCCATATTATACGTGCAGGGTTTTTACTCTTGTTTTCTATAAAATGAGTTTTATTGGTTTTTATATAAAAAGATTCACCTTTTTTAACCTTATATTGCTGGTTGCCATAGCTAAGCATTATTGTTCCGGTCAGCACATAGCCGAATTCCTCGCCCTCATGGGGTTCATCCGGCTTGGTACTGCTGTTGCCCCCAAGCTCAACTAAAATAGGTTCCATCTTATTTTTCTGTGCATTGGGAATTATCCAGTTGATTTTATAATCCTCATCGAATTCTTTAACAAACACGTCGTCTTCCTTAAACACGATTTTTTTGTCGATTGCTTCATTGAAAAAGCTTCCCAAATCAGTTCCCAGACATTCAAGTATGTCGGTGAGAGTTGCTATTGAAGGTGATGTTAAATCTCTTTCCAGCTGAGAAATGTATCCCTTTGTCAGTTCACATCTGTCAGCCAACTCCTGCTGAGTGAGAGAATTTGCAGTTCTAAGTCTTTTTAAATTTTCACCAATATCCATAAAAAACCTCATTATTTGTTTATATTATTAAACTCAGTGTTTAAAGTTATTAAACTTTTAAATCGATTTTTATTATACACACCTGCAATTCTAATGTCAATATTAATTTTCTAAAAAATATGAAAAAGCAAGTAGTTAAAGATGAATTGTTATATTTATTGTTTATATATACTAAACTTTTGTGCAAAACAACTTAAGTTTTTAAATAAAAGAGTTATTGCTTAATAAAAAATTCCGTTCTATAAACATCAGCGAAAGCGAGTTTGTGAAGATAGCGGAGAACATAAAAAAATAAGGTTATTTTTAATAAAACCCGTTAAAACTTACGGGTTTTTATAATGTAATATATAGTTTTTATTGTCCTTAAAAAGTAATTTTTCTATTTAAGATTGCTGGATTGTAGGGTTGCTTCCTCTTTATTCAATATTCCTCGCATATTGACATAAAGCCACTGTTAATATATATTAAATATATTAAATGAAAGCAGGTGAAGTATGGCCAGGGTAAAGACGAAGTTTGTTTGTCAGGAATGTGGTTACGAAACGGCAAAATGGATGGGAAAATGTCCTTCCTGCGGACAATGGAACACCTTTGCCGAAGAAATGGAACCCAGGGCAGGCGACTCCAAAAGCCAGAGAGGAATAAGCGGGGGCAAAATAGAAAAGATACAAGATATAACTTCAACCAAAAAGGAAAGATACTCCACAGGCAGCAGAGAAATGGACAGAGTTTTGGGGGGAGGAATTATAAAAAGCTCACTGGTTCTGGTGGGGGGAGACCCTGGAATAGGTAAATCCACTTTGCTTTTGCAGGTTGCCGATTATGTTTCAAGGCAAGATTTAAAGGTGTTGTACGTATCAGGGGAAGAGTCGGGAGAGCAGATTAAAATCAGAGCGGACAGACTGGGCGTCAGAGAGGGAGAGCTTTACGTAATGGCTGAAACGAATATAGATATCATAAAAGAATTTGTTGAAAATGAGGAACCCGACCTTTTGGTGCTGGATTCCATACAAACAATATATTCCCCGGATATATCATCTGCGCCGGGAAGTGTCAGTCAGGTCAGGGAGGTTACCGCAATGGTTATGCGAATGACTAAAGTCAGAAATATGGCTTCCTTTATTGTAGGACATGTTACCAAGTCAGGTGCCATAGCGGGACCCAGGGTGTTGGAGCACATGGTTGACACTGTCTTATATTTCGAGGGTGAAAGGCATTTTGCATACCGCATATTAAGGTCAGTTAAAAATCGTTTTGGCTCAACCAATGAAATAGGTGTTTTTGAAATGAGAGAGCAGGGACTTGTGGAAGTGGAGAATCCTTCGGAAGTATTTCTGAAAGGAAGACCTGTTGATGCATATGGAACAGTGGTTACGGCAGCAATGGAAGGCACAAGACCGGTGCTTATTGAAATACAGGCTCTTGTTACATATTCGCCTGCAGGTTTTGCAAACAGAGTAACAACCGGTATTGATAAAAACAGGGCTGCAATGCTGATTGCTGTATTGGAAAAAAAGGCAGGACTTGCAATTCAAAGCTCTGATACCTTTATAAATGTGACGGGAGGGCTTCAGTTGAGGGAGCCGGCCGCAGATTTGGCAATACTGTGTGCTATTGCATCAAGCTTTAAAGAAATTCCCATAGACTGTAAAACCATACTCATAGGAGAGGTAGGGCTTACGGGAGAAATCAGGGGAGTAAACTCCATTGAAAAGAGACTTTTGGAGGCTCAGAAGATGGGCTTTGAAAAAGCAGTAATAGCCCAGTCCAATGATATAATGAAAGATATTAAAATGGAAATAATACCTGTAGACAGCGTAAGGCAGGTAATGGACTTATTATTTTAACAGGAGAAAATAATGCTGGAATTTTTAAGAAAAGAAGGAATCAGTGAAAATCTGATTATGGAAATAGAAAAATTCAGAAAATTTTATAAGGTGGAACCTAATCTTCAATATAGGATTCCTCAGCCAAAATACAGCTATTATGGCAGAGATGTGTGGGAACAGGCAATAACAGCCTTGCTTTGCGGAGAAAATATTTTGCTGGTGGGGTCAAAAGCCACAGGTAAAAACGTGCTGGCTGAAAATTTAGCTCTTGTCTTCGGAAGACCTAAGTGGGATATTTCTTTTCATATGAACACGGACTCATCCACACTAATAGGTACCGATACATTTGAAAATGGTCAGGTCGTTTTCAGAGAGGGTCCAATTTATGAATGTGCAAAATGGGGAGGTTTCGGAGTATTAGATGAAATAAACATGGCGAAAAATGATTCTATGTCTGTTCTGCATGCAACACTTGATTACAGGAGGATTATTGATGTTCCCGGTTATGACAAAATTGCACTGCATGATGCCGTAAGATTCATTGCTACAATGAACTACGGCTATGCAGGAACAAGAGAGCTTAACGAGGCTCTTACTTCACGCTTTATGGTAATAAATATGCCGTCAATATCTTCCGGAAATTTACGGAAGCTGCTTTTGAAGGAATTTCCCAATATAAATCAGGAATACCTTGAGCAGTTCACAGGACTGTTCCGGGATTTGAAGCTTAAGAGTGATAATTCGGAAATTTCAACAAAGTCTGTTGATTTACGAGGACTCATCTCAGCCATAAACCTGATGGATAAGGATCTGGAAGCAAAAAAAGCATTAAATATGGGTATTACAAATAAATCCTTTGATGATTTTGAAAGAAAGCTGATTCAGGATGTCATAGATTTAAGGATACCTGACAAACTTGAAAGAAATGAAATTTTTAAGGACTGATATGACACAGGCAAATGAAAAAAAGAGAGCTCTTAATATAATCTGGAATGGAGCTGAAGACTATTCTTTTCAATCGGAATTTGCAGTTTATGATGAAAATGGCAAAGCAGGACTATACATTAATTATATAATCGGTGCTGCATATAAATATTATGACGGTGAGATTTTGAAAGATTTCTTCAACTATCTCAGAACTGATTCCGACCATGAGTTTTATGAGCAGCTGACCTGGATCGGTTTGGAGAACAGCACATACCATAAAGGTATAAAGGAAAGACCTGTTCTGAAAAAGCTTCGTGAAAATTATTCAAAAAAAGTACTGAGCGGTGAAATCACACTATTCGAAAGAGCCATATTGAATGAAATAAAGCTTGCTCATTACAAACGGGTTTTGGGGGAGAAACCAAGAACAGAGGCGAGAATTCTTGACATTCTCAATGAGCTGGAATTTGACGAACACATGGATACCCAGCAGATTATCGTTAGAATGAACGAAATAATTAAAAAGTATTTTAAGTTCAGAGCAGGAAGCTATGAATTCCAGTTGGATAATCATAAGGAAAAGAAAAAAGCTGACACTGAGGAATTCTATGAAGAAAAAAAAGAGAATGCAGAAGAGGATTCGGGATATTCTCTTATGAAGGATCTCATAGTTGAATCTGCAGAAACCACCAGAGATTTTTATTTTGAGCAGGTTGAAAACAAAAAAAACGATAATCTTATTATTCGTAAATTAAATTTTAAAAAGGCTAAGACTGACAGAAATTATATAGAAAAATACTATGGTGTTTCAATTTTACCTGAACATAAGATAAGTTCTCTGGAAAAATCCATATGTGTAGGAAACCATAAGAAAGCGCAGCTTCATATTACCCGAGGAGAATTTGATGCAGCAACATTAAATGATGTTGATGCGGCATATAATAAAAAGGTTGCAAATGAACAAAAGGAATCTAATATTAAATACTACAATGATAATTATGCGAGAAACAACAACAGTATTAAGAATCTGACCAATAAAATAAGGAATACCATGATGGTTAATTTTGATTCAGACTTTGTCAGATCCGACTACGGAAAAATTGATGCAACCAAGGTCTGGAGAAGTATTCATATAAATGACAGTAAAATCTTCAGCAGGGAAATGAAAAATGACATCGGAAACATTACCGTTGATATATTGCTTGACTGCTCTGCATCACAATATGAAAGGCAGGAAATTATTGCCGCACAGGGCTACATTATTGCGGAAAGTCTCACCCGCTGCCAAATACCGGTCAAGGTTTATTCGTTCTGCAGCCTGAGGGGTTATACCATTATAAATATTTTCAGAGACTATGAAGAAACGGATAAAAATGAAAGGATTTTCAGTTACAGAGCTTCAGGCTGCAACAGAGATGGGCTGGCAATAAGGACATCGCTTTACATGATGGAAAAAGAACAGAGTGAGAATAAAATACTCATTGTGCTTTCAGACTGCAAACCAAATGACATAGAAACAAATCCCGGAACAGGAATTATTCCAAAGCAAACTGAATATTCCGGCATTAGGGGTGTCAATGACACTGCCTATGAAGTGAAAAAAGGAATAATGAATGGCAGCACAATAATGTGTGTGTTCACAGGTGAAGACGAAGATTTACCCTCTGCAAAAAAAATTTACGGTCATAACTTTGTGAGAATAAGTTATCTTGAAAGATTTGCAGACATAGTGGGGGTTATGCTGCAAAATCAGCTGAAGAATCTGTAAAATTATATTGCGATGAAATAATTAATTAATGAGGTGTGGCTAATGGATAATTTGTTTGAGGATAAAAATTATGTTAAAATGCTTGAAAGCATAATAGAAACTTCCTTTGACGGAATATACGTGACTGACGGCGAAGCAACGACAATATTGATAAATAAGAGTTACGAAAGAATAACAGGACTGAAAAGAGAAGACTTAATAGGACGCAATATGGCTGAATTTGTAAGTCAGGGAGTAATGTCAGAAGCCACATCCTTTTCTGTATTAAAAACCAAAAGACCCGTAACACTTTATCAGACATTTAATACCGGAAAAAGTGCATTGGTAACCAGTACGCCATTTTTTGACGAGAATGAAAAAATTAAGATGATAGTTACCAATGTAAGAGATATCACTGAATTGAAAGAGCTTCAGGAAAAGGATAATCAAAGAAAGAGCGAAAATATTAAATTTAAGGGTATCATAGAAGAATTAAAATTGCAGATAGCAAACGATGACTACATAATTGCGGAAGATGAGGAAATGCTTAATCTGCTTCTTTTAGCCCAGAGAGTGGCTAAGGTTGATACTACAGTCTTAATATACGGAGAAACCGGAACCGGAAAGGAAGTTTTCGCAAAATATATTTATAATAACAGCAGCCGTAAAGAAAGACCTTTCATCAAGATAAACTGCGGAGCTGTTCCCGAGAATTTAATTGAATCTGAATTTTTCGGATATGTGGAGGGCTCTTTTACAGGAGCGGCAAAAGGTGGCAAAATGGGGATATTTGAAGCAGCCAACAACGGCACACTGCTCCTTGACGAAATAGGAGAACTGCCTTTAAATATGCAGGTCAAGCTTTTGAGAGTTCTTCAGGACGGTCAGTTTGAAAGAGTGGGCAGCAATGACACTATAAAAGTTGATGTAAGGATTATAGCATCTACAAATAAAAACCTGGTTGAACTGGTTGAAAAAGGACTATTCAGAGAGGATTTATATTATCGTTTGAATGTTGTACAATTAAAAGTTATTCCCTTAAGAGAAAGGAAAAGCAGCATAATTCCATTGGCCGAGCATTTTTTAGGAGTCTATAATAAGAAATATTCCATGGAAAAAACAGTTTCAAAAGAAGCCATGAAGTACTTATATGAATATAGCTGGCCCGGTAATGTGAGAGAGCTTCGCAATTTAATAGAGATGCTGGTGGTGACATCTGTCAGTGATATCATAGGTAAATCAAATTTACCTGATGAGGTAGTTAAAAGGGAGAACGATAATAATACAAACCCGAACGCACAATTGCCCAAGCTGCCCGAATCTGTAGAAAAAGTAGAAAAGGATTTGATTTTTAGAGCCTATGAAAAATATGGAAATGTAAGAGATGCCGCAAAGGCATTAGGTATAGATCCATCGACATTTGTAAGAAAAAGACAAAAATATCAATAATCTGCGATGTAATTACGCAACAGTATGTTGCAATTTTACAACGCTGATGGTTACTATGAATATAGCATATTTTAAAAAATAAGTATTTTGCTGACGTGTTTGTTGCAATAATGCAGCAAGCACGTAAGCAAGGGTTTTAAGAAGTATTGTCCGAGGGCTGATTTTCAATGCCTTTGGGACTATACTTTTTTTATTTTACTGGCATGAAATTTGCTATATTATAATTAAAAATGAAAAGGAGTGTGAATTATGGCTTTAATGACCGGAGAGCAGTATGTGGAAAGTATAAGAAGCATGAATATGAAGATTTATATGTTTGGGGAAAAAGTGAAAAATTCAGTCGATAATCCTATTCTCAGACCTTCATTGAATTCTGTCAGGGCAACCTATGACCTTGCTCAAATGCCGGAATATGAAGATTTAATGACTGCAACATCATCATTAACCGGGGAAAAAATAAACAGATTTACTCATATTCACCAAAGCACAGAAGACCTTGTAAAAAAGGTGAAGATGCAAAGACTTCTGGGGCAGAAAACCGCCTCCTGTTTTCAAAGATGTGTGGGAATGGATGCGTTTAATGCGGTTTACAGCACAACATATGAAATTGACAAAAAATATGGTACTAAATATTATGATAACTTTATAAAATATTTAGAGTACGTTCAGAAAAAAGACCTGACTGTTGACGGAGCCATGACAGATCCCAAGGGTGACAGAGCCTTATCACCGAGTAAGCAGGCAGATCCGGATTTATATCTGAGAGTGGTTGAGAGAAGAGAGGACGGAGTCGTTGTAAGAGGAGCTAAAGCACACCAAACCGGTATTTGCAATTCTCATGAGGTACTGGTAATGCCTACTATAGCATTATCACCTGAAGACAAGGACTATGCAATCTCATTTTCTGTTCCGACTGATGCAGAAGGTGTGCTTATGATTGTAGGAAGGCAGTCCTGCGATACAAGAAAGCTTGAGAGATCAAAGATAGATGTGGGTAACAGTGAATTCGGCGGAATGGAAGCACTGCTGATATTTGATAACGTTTTCGTTCCGAATGACAGAATATTTTTAAATGGCGAAACCGAATTTGCCGGTATGATGGTTGAAAGATTTGCGGGATATCACAGGCAGAGCTATGGCGGATGCAAGGTTGGAGTTGGTGATGTACTGATAGGTGCTGCGGCTTTGATTGCCGATTATAACGGAGCGCAAAAGGCATCCCATGTGAAGGATAAATTAATTGAAATGACACATCTTAACGAAACCCTGTACAGCTGCGGTATCGCATGTTCTGCAGAAGGCTGCAGAACGGAATCAGGCAACTATATAATTGATTTGCTGCTGGCTAATGTTTGCAAGCAAAACATTACCAGGTTCCCCTATGAGATAGCAAGGCTGGCTGAGGATATTGCGGGAGGTTTAATGGTTACCGCACCTTCTGAAAAAGATCTGAAAGACCCTGAAATAGGCAAGTATGTAGAAAAGTATTTGCAGGGTGTTGAAGGAGTTTCCGTTGAAGACAGGTTAAAGATACTGAGACTGATAGAGAATATCACACTGGGAACAGCAGCTGTGGGATACAGGACAGAATCCATGCATGGCGCAGGTTCACCACAGGCCCAGAGAATTATGATTTCCAGACAGGGAAACATCAGCGGCAAGAAGGAACTTGCAAAAGCAATTGCAAAAATTGATAAATAATACAACTATAAGTAAGGAGAATTGAAATGGCAAAACGAAGAACACAAACAATGGACGGCAATACGGCTGCGGCCTGGTCATCCTATGCATTTACGGATGTTGCCGCAATATACCCTATTACTCCCTCATCTCCAATGGCAGCATCAGTAGATGAATGGTCTTCTAAGGGGGCGAAAAATATTTTCGGGGATACGGTGCTTGTGAAGGAAATGCAGTCTGAAGGCGGCGCCGCAGGAACTCTGCACGGAGCGTTGCAGTCAGGAGCTCTTACATCTACCTATACTGCTTCACAGGGCTTATTGCTCATGATACCTAATATGTATAAAATTGCTGGGGAACTGCTTCCGGCAGTATTTCATGTAAGCGCTCGCTCACTGGCATCAAACTCACTGAGTATATTTGGAGATCATCAGGATGTTATGGCAACCAGGCAAACGGGATTTACACTGCTGGCTTCAAGCAGCGTTCAGCAGTCTATGGATCTGGCGGCAGTTGCCCATTTAAGTGCTATTAAGTCAAGACTTCCCGTACTTCACTTTTTTGACGGCTTCAGGACATCCCATGAAGTTCAGAAAATTGAAGTCCTGGAATATGATGAACTGGCTAAGCTTGTTGATTATGACGCATTAAAAGCATTTAGAAGACGTTCTCTCAGTCCGGATCATCCTGTGCTTAGGGGAACAACCCAAAATCCTGATGTTTTTTTTCAGCTAAGAGAAGCCATAAATAAATTTCATGATGCAGTTCCGGGAATTGTGCAGTCATATATGGATGAAATCAACAAGCTTACAGGAAGAAACTACAAGCTGTTTAATTATTACGGAGCGGCAGATGCAGAGAACGTTGTTATTGCCATGGGCTCAGGCTGCGAAACCATAAGCGGGGTTGTGGATTATCTTAATGCAAGAGGAGAAAAGACCGGTCTTCTGGAGGTACATCTTTACAGACCTTTCGATGCTGAATTCATGCTTGGACAAATTCCCAAGACTGTTAAGAAAATAGCTGTTCTCGACAGAACAAAGGAACCCGGTGCAAACGGAGAGCCGCTGTACTTGGATGTAAAAAATGCATACTACAATAAAGAAAATGCCCCTCTCATAGTGGGAGGAAGATATGGCTTAGGCTCAAAAGATTTTAAGCCGGATGATGCAATGGCTGTATTTAATAATCTTAAGCTTGACAATCCGAAGAATGATTTCACCGTAAGCATTGTTGATGATGTTACATTTAAATCTTTGCCTGTACCTGAAGAGAGCATAGATGTCACTCCTCAGGACACAATTGCATGCAAGTTCTGGGGATATGGCTCGGATGGAACAGTAAGCGCAAATAAATCGGCTATAAAAATAATTGGTGACAATACTGATTTCTATGCTCAGGCATATTTTGAATATGATGCCAAAAAATCAGGAGGACTTACAATATCTCACCTCAGATTTGGCAAATATCCAATTAAGGAGCCCTATTCCATTAACAGAGCGGATTTTATTGCCTGCCATAACCAGGCATATGTAAATAAGTATGATTTGCTGGCAGGAATTAAAAAAGGCGGTAAATTCCTTTTGAACTGTATCTGGAGTGAAGCAGAGCTGGAAAAATACCTTCCCGCGTCCCTTAAGAGAGCCATAGCTTTAAATGATATTGAGTTCTATACACTGGATGCAGTGGATATTGCCAGGGAAATAGGTCTTGGCGGAAAAATAAACATGATAATGCAGGCTGCATTTTTCAAGCTGGCTAACATTATTCCCACGGAGGAAGTTTCAAAATATCTGAAAAAAGAAGTTGAGAAATCCTACGGCAATAAAGGTAAAAACATAGTAGACATGAATAACTTTGCTATTGATAAAGGCTTTTACAGCATGAAGAGAATAAACGTTCCAAAGTCCTGGAATACAGCCGTAGACAATGGGGAAAATGTTGAATTGCCTGAATTCGTGGATAAAATTATTAATGTTATGAACAGGCAGGAGGGAGATAAATTACCTGTAAGCACATTTACAAACCGTGAGGATGGTTCATTCCCCTTAGGAGTAACTGCCTATGAAAAACGTGAAATTGCAATTGATGTTCCCTTGTGGGATTCAGACAAGTGCATACAGTGCAACCAGTGTTCATACGTATGTCCTCATGCTGTAATAAGGCCCACGCTATTCACTGATGAAGAGCTTCAGGCCGCTCCGGAGGGATTTGTGGCGGTTAATGCCACGGGAATAAAGGAAATGAAATACCACTTGGGAATTTCGGCTCAGGACTGCACAGGATGCGGAAGCTGCGTCAACATATGTCCTGCAAAGGAAAAAGCAATAAGCATGAAGCCTCTGACTGAAAACAGAGAGCAATACATCAGAAACTGGAATTTTGTAAAAAATATTGTACCTAAGGAAATTCCTAAAAATATGGAAAAGACCGTTAAAGGAAGCCAGTTCAGGAAACCTCTCCTGGAATTCTCGGGTGCCTGTGCAGGCTGCGGTGAAACACCATATGCAAAGCTAATAACTCAGTTGTTTGGCGACAGAATGATGATTTCCAATGCAGCAGGTTGTTCCACAGTTTGGGGAGGTTCACCTCAGGTTTCTTATACTACAAACCATAAAGGCTACGGACCATCATGGGGTTTCTCGTTATTTGAAGATAACGCGGAATATGGATTCGGAATGTATCTGGGAGTTAAAAAAATTAGAAATGCCACCAGAGCCAAGGTTGTTGAAGCTATTAATAAGGGTGTTGACAAAAAAGCCGAAGGTGCGTTACAGGAATGGGTTGAAGGATTCGACAATTCCGACGGAACAAGAGAACGTGCGGAAAAATTAATCTCGGTATTGGAAGAAGTAAAGGGAAATGACAAGTTCCTGAATGAAATCTATGATAACAGGGATTATTTTGTAAAAAGGTCACATTGGATATTCGGAGGTGACGGCTGGGCTTATGATATAGGCTACGGTGGATTGGATCATGTTCTGGCATCGGGAGAAAATGTAAATATGCTGGTATTCGATACGGAGGTTTACTCAAATACCGGGGGACAGTCATCTAAAGCCACGCCTACGGCAGCCATTGCAGAATTTGCATCAAACGGCAAGAGAACCAGGAAGAAAGATTTAGGAATGATGGCTATGAGCTACGGTTATGTATATGTGGCGCAAATAGCCATGGGAGCTGATAAAAATCAAACGCTCAAAGCTATAACGGAAGCAGAAAATTACCCGGGTCCGTCATTGATTATTGCATATTCTCCGTGTATAAATCATGGATTAAAGATTGGTATGGGCAAATCCCAGACACAGGAAAAAAATGCTGTTGAAGCAGGGTACTGGACATTGTACCGATATAATCCACAGCTTGAGGAAGAAGGGAAAAATCCTTTTATTATGGACTCCAAAGAGCCTACTAAAGACTTTAAAGAATTTTTAATGAGCGAAGTAAGATATGCATCTTTGTATAAGGCATTCCCTGATATAGCTGATGAGTTATTTGACAAGGCAGAAGCAGATGCAAAATACAGATATGAGAAGTATTTGAAAATGGCACATGAAGCAGAAGGTGCAGGTGCTTAATTATAATTTATTATATGGAGGGTTCAATGAATTATTTATCTGATGTGGCAGGACAATATCCTGCTTCAGGTATCAGAAAGATGTTTGATTTAGCTGACAAATATCCTGATGCCATAAAACTTACAGTGGGGGAGCCTAATTTTGATACACCCGTTAATATTAAGGATGCTGCAAAAAAAGCTATTGACGATGGTTTTACCCACTACAGTCCCAATGCCGGACTTAAGGAATTAAGAGAAGCAATAGCTGAGGAGTATACAAGGTACTCTGAAAACTACAATTATGAAAATGTAATGATAACTGTAGGAGGTATGGAAGCAATTTATTTATCATTGCTTACAACGGTAAATGCCGGAGACGAGGTTCTTATACCGGATCCATGTTTTCCAAACTATATTGGTCAGGTAATGATGACCGGTGCTGTTCCTGTTCCTGTACCTATTTATGAAGAAAATGACTTTAATATCAGAGCTGCGGATATTGAAAAAGCAATAACTCCTAAAACAAGAGCAATTTTGCTGAATTCCCCAAGCAATCCTCTGGGTTCTGTTTTAGAAAAGGAGGAAATAATAAAGATAGGTCAGTTGGCAGAAAGATATAATTTAATAGTTATTTCTGACGAAGTTTATGATAAGCTGATTTTTGACGGAATTGAATATTTCAGCATTGCACAGATTCCTGAAATCAGAGATAGGGTACTGGTAATAAACAGCTTTTCAAAAACCCACGCAATGACTGGCTGGAGAATTGGATTTGTCCTGGGAAACAAAGAAATAATATCTGTTATGCCAAAGCTTCAGGAGGGGCTTGTGTCATGCGTTTCAACCTTCACACAGAAGGCTGCTCTTGAAGCCATAAGGGGAAGCCGAATAGAGGTAGACAGAATGTACGCTGATTATTTCAGGAGAAGAGACATATTAATCGACGGGCTTAATAACATACCGGGAATTAAGTGCAAGAAATCACCGGGAAGCTTCTACGCTTTTGTAAATATTAAATCCTTCGGAAAGACCTCTGAAGAATTTGCGGAGGAACTGTTGAAGAACGCAGGTGTGGTTACGGTGCCCGGCTCGGCCTTCGGTAAAATGGGAGAAGGCTATCTCAGGCTGGTATTTGCAAATTCTGATGAAAATTTAAAAGAAGCTGTAAAAAGAATAGATTCATATGTAAGAAAGGTGTATTAAATAGCTGTACAGAAATTTAAATATAAATAAATTTTAAAGGAGAATAAGATGAATAAAAATGTAACAGTACCATTTTCATTTGAAATGCCCACAAAAATTGAATACGGCAGAGGAAGTGTGGCAAGACTACCGGAAATATTAAAGGAACTTGGCGTTAAAAAACCACTGTTCATTACAGGAAGCGGAAGTACGAGAAAGGTTCTCCTTCCAAAAGCTACAGTACATCTGGATAATGCAGGAATGGAATATGCAATATTCGATAAGGTTGAGGCAAATCCAAAGGATTATAACGTTGAAGAAGCAGCTAAGTTTGCCATTGAAAACAAAACCGACGGTATAGTTGCCCTTGGAGGCGGAAGCCCTATAGATGCTGCAAAAGCAGCTTCAGCAATAATCAGCTATGGAGGAAGTCTGAAGGATTATTACGGAAGATGGAAGGTAAAGGGACCTGTTCAGCCATTTGTGGTAATTCCTACAACAGCAGGCTCCGGAAGCGAGGTTACTTTCTCTTCAGTAATAACAGATACATCCGAGCAATTTAAGAAAACAGTTAAAAGCCAATACTTTGGACCAAAGGTAGCACTGCTTGACCCAGATCTGCTGGTTTCATTGCCTGCAGGCACTACGGCTGCAACAGGAATAGATGCATTGACCCATGCTATAGAAGCATATTCGTGCACTGTTTCCGAACCAATTTCCGATGCATGCGCATTATATGCCATTGAACTTATTTCCGAAAATATTCGTGAAGCTGTATTCAATCCTTCAAATATGGATGCAAGGTCAGGCATGCTTATAGGAAGTACATTGGCGGGTATTGCATTCAGTCATTCTGACGTTGCTTCGGTTCACTGCATGGCAGAAGCCATGGGCAGCCTGTATGATGCAGCTCACGGTGTTTGCAACGCCATACTGCTTCCATATGTTATGGAATACAGCATGGACTATGCGGTTGAACAGTATGCCAGAATAGGAAGAGTGATGGGATCAACAGCTTCAGACGACAGACAGGCTGCAAAGGATGCGGTTGAAATAGTTAAACAGATGGTTAAGGATATAAAGCTGCCAACATTGAA
>DHUT01000080.1 GCA_002409285.1 Firmicutes bacterium UBA5227
ATGAGACATTAAGCTGCTATCAGAAAATTAAATTATGGGAGTTGAAAATGGAAAAAGAAAAGAATACTATCCCCGGAAAAAAGAAGATAAGACTTGATGAAACATTAAAAATGCTGTTTAGTGTATCAAAACCGTTGGTAATAAATATAGTGAATTACTTCTTCAGCGAGGACTTTGATGCAAATGACGAGTATGACGTGGAATTTACATCTACAGAAAATGTAGACCTGAAGATTGAACTGAAAAGAGCGGACTTGTTTGTAAAGGTAGGGAAAATAAATACATATCATTTTGAATTTCAGTTGAACGGTGAAAAATACATGGTACTCAGAATGTTTGACTATGGCTACAGAAAGGCTCTCAGTGAGCAAAAAGATGAAAATGTAATATGTTTTCCAAATCAAGCCGTTTTGTATCTGGAAGAAGCAAAAGGTATTCCGGATGAATTAAAGCTGAAGTTAATTTTTCCGTTAACTGACAATGGAGAGCAGGAAGTTGTATACAGGGCTATAGTAAAAAAAGCATGGGAAATAAGCGAAGAAGAAAAGCTGAAAAGAGGCTTGTATTCCTTGTTGCCGCTGGAAATATTTAAACTGAGAAAAAAAGCTGAAGCAATAAAAACAGCGCCGGAAGATGAAATTTTTCAATTGTCAGAACAGATAAAAAATGATACAATGAAGATAATAGATAGAGCAATAGAATTATCGGACGAGAGGAAAGCTACCTGATATTACAAGTATTTTTTTTGTTAATCATAACTCCACCTCTTTTAAATTATAAATTAATTAATGATATATTTTTTTCTCTTATTTTTTCAAAATATAATCCATAAAAACATCCTTGTTTTCCTTAAAATCAATTACAGATGGAGATAATTCCACATCGGGTTTAATTGTCAGTGCCCCGTCATCCGTAAGTTCATAATACTTAGTGGAGTAGCTGACTTCAATTTTTGAATTTGGAAGCTCAAATCTTAACACTTCTCCATAGCCGTTTGGAGAACCTCCTGTATGTTCACCTATTAACAATGCAGACACCTTACCATAGTTATCCACTACTTTCTTAATATCTAAAATACAATCGGCTCCTGCCGAAAAAGTATCTCTCCCTGCTATAATAAAAACTTCGGTTTCCGGGTTGTTTACAATAAAAAGAGACAAACTGCTTAAAAATGGCAGTATTGTATTAGTGCTACCACCACCATTGCTCCTTAAATCCACAACAATTTTATCTGTTTGTAAATCTTTAATTTCGTTAAACATGCTGTTGTTAAATTTGCTGAAAGGCATGGTATCCACATCCCCGCAAACATTATACTTGAAATAAAGGGTATTATGTTCCGGAAGGTATTCGTACCAGTAATATTCTTCTCTGTCCCGGTCATATTCATATACATTTCTCTCATCTTCATATGAGATGCAAAGGTCAACTTTATCTGAAGTTGTAATTGGGATTACTTTTTCAACAACTTTGCCATCACTTTTTTCAAAAGAAACTGATATTTTTTCATAATCGGAGGCAATTCCCAGACCGTACATATACATAGGAAAAGTCAATAATTTAGGAAACGTAGCATTAACATGACTATCATTTTCATGGGAAACTAACGTCCTAAACTGCTCTGTTACGTAATTTATGTCCATCCCGTTTATCTCCACAACCTTGGAATACAATATGTCTTCCAAACTCTTGTCCGCATTTATTACATAAATTCCGTCATCAAACTTATAAAAAAGAACAGGATACATGTACTTATATAAATTAAATGAATTTGTATGTGTATGGGCATCTCCTATCAGAGCAATAATTTTGTCCATTTCAACAAACACTTCCTCATTTTCAAGCCTTCCTACCATGTTTTCCAAATGAACCATACTGCTGTTAAATTCCTCCCACGACATGTTGTCATACATATTCACGTGTTTTTTCGGCAGCTCTTTTCTGAGAAATTCTATGTCCTCTTTCAGAAGCTGATTTCTTTTTTCATCTCTATAATCGTTGTTGAGTATGTAGCTCCGGCTATCTTCACCAGGCAGTTCATTTTCCTGATTTCCATATGTGGCATCATCCGATATATCACATGCGGAAAGGATGCTTATGCAAATTGATGTTATCAATAAAAAAAATATGTTTTCTTGTATTTCATCATTTCATCCCCTCATTTTGCTTCTGATAAAGCTATCTCTTCTTTAAATTCCTTATCCTTCTTATATTTGTCATATACTAATTTAAGGGTGTTCTTCAGCAGATATTTCCTGTAATCGTATCCGTAATGGGTTCTGACAAACCCATGGTCTTCAAGCTCCTTTTCTTTTTTGTTAATGCTGTCTCTGCACTTAAATTCTTTATTGTCGATTGTTTTTTTAGGATTGATAAACTTACTTATTTCAAAATCACATCCAAGTTTTTCGAAATTTTCGTTAACCATGTTATATATTCTTTCTAATTGCAATTCTTCATCATCACAAACGGCAATTTTGTATGTAAGCATTCAGTCATTCTCCTTTGTACTTCCAAATTTTATATCAGCATTGTAAACCCCATGATACCGTTAAAAACCCACTCGGTGTTATTCCATTATATTATTTTTCTCGCATATTTTCAACTTTTTGTTAAAACTTTGCCGATTATTTAAAAAAACAAGAGCGGCTTAATTTTCACCGCTCTTGTTTTGCTTTTAATTATATTTTCCACTGATTTCACTTCATTTTTACTATATTAATCATCTTTTTTTTCCTGTTTTTTAAGCTGATAATATCCCCAGATTGAAATTCCCAATGCACTGAGGGCATCCACAATTATATCTTTCATCGTATCAGAGACAGCAGCTCTTCCTACTAATGGAATTCCGTTTTCAGTGGTATGCTTTTGCATATTCAGTGACAGTAATCCGTCAAAGGTATATTCATAAATTTCCCACACTGCTCCTGCCGCCAGCGCAAAGCAAAAGGCAAACAGTGCAACAAAAAACGGGCTCAGGTGCATCTTTAAAATGCTGCGTTCGTTTAAAAAGCTTACCAGCCAGAATCCCAGCGCTCCAAGCATGGCTCCGCTGAATGCGTGCAAAATTGTGTCCCAGTGAGGTATAAGATAATAGAAATCTCGCACTTCTCCTAAATATATTGCACAATATAAGAAGATGAAATACACGATTTCCATATTGTTCGGAATATCTATGGACAGCCTGCGCTCAATCATTGACGGAAGCATCATAACAACCAGACCCAAAATACACTGTAAAAGCATGAGAACATAATCACTCTTGATTTTTACGTGAACATCCGAGTTAACCGGCTCGGAGGGAGCCATTATAATCCTTATTATCGTAAATACGATGGATAGTAACAAAATCGCAAATAAAAACCGCCCTGAAATCTTTCTCCAATCTCTTTCTTTTTTTCTACTACCTGCCATATTACCTCTCTATGCTTTTTTATTTATTCCCAACATTATAATCTCTGATCCTTAATCAAGCCCTAAATTTTCAGCAAATAAGTGATTATCAAAAACAAAACCTGCGTTACTTCAATAAAGGTTCCTTCTATTGAACCGGGTAAAAGTTTGACTTTATCATCCAATATACTTACAACCATTCCCAGCAGTATATATGTCAGTGACAAGGAGATAACCAATTTGTAATTAAATAAGGCGGCTATTAAAAATGAAATACTAAACGCAACTATGACGTGAGCCTTGCCACAATGTTTCATTATGGAAGTATTATCTTTGCTGCGTTTTATTACCGAGCTTAATATTGCCGGACTTGAGTATCCTGCAACCGACATGACAATCAGCGATGTTGACGGAACAATTCTGAAAAGTGAAAAATACATTAAGTTTATTAACGTAATACCAATTAATCCAGACAACTGCTCAGACTGAGTTTTTGGTTTAATGTAATAGTTCAATGTTCTGTAAGCGTCTTTCATATTTGAAGACTTCGTTATTATAACATAATATGTAAGAATTAATGCACTTACAAAAAAACCGTCATAAAAGTTTTTGAGAAATGAAATAATAAATGCAACAAAACCAACAGCAAAGCCAATTAAAGGCAGTACCAAAATTCCGTTTTTGTAATCCTCATCCGTTGTTTCTGCGTATATAGCAATATCGATGCAAGTATATTTTTTCAGCATTAAAACCATGCCAATCACAATACTTCTTAAGTCAAACATATGTCTACCCTCTTCATTTTCAACATTATACCACATACGCAAAAATTAATAAATACGAAATTATACTGTAGGTAATAAATTATAGAATCTCATGAGTATCATATATGTCTCCTGATATGTACAGTAATTATACGGCTTAAAGCTTGTTCCGTCACCTTTCAGCAATCCCTTGCCTGCCGAAAAGTATATAATAGGTTTTTCTGATTCATCAATATCTGATATGTCATTATATTCAACATCTTTGTAATCAGAAATGTCCATCCCAAGCTCGTTCCCTAAATAAAATAAAATTTTTGCCATTTCCAGCCTTGTAATGTATTCATCGGAATTTATCCGACTTTCATCGTCCGTAAAACATATTTGATAGGCTTCATCCATTCTTTTTATCTTGTCATTGCAACCATCCTCATAAGGATTTATATTTCCGGTTTTCTTGTCAAGATATACTTCACCTTTTATGGGATCGATAGCTACGTGATCCTCTTGCTTAACTAATCCAAATAATTTGCCGAACTTATCTTTTCCAAGCTTGCTCTCAATTAAATTCAATGTGAGAAAACAGAAATCACCCTTTGTTATATACGAATTATACATTCCTTCAAACTCTTCAGGTATCAGGGAAGACTCTTTCATGGCTTTTATTGCATCTAATGCCCATTCATCCGGTTTTTGGGGCAGTGCATCCTGCCATAGTCTTGTATCTGATGTTACAGAGGTGAAACATTGGTCAATTATTGAAGCAAGGTATTCAATCTTTTTATGTATGGCTGTATAGCTTCCGTTGTTTAAATTTCTGAGGACCTCAGGATGGGCTTCGCTAAACAATATAATGTCGGCAATTTCATCATTGAAGCTCATGGCGGAGTGCTTGTTTATAAATACATTTTCATAGCCTTTGCCCCATGTTTCATACTTGCATTCTCCATTCAATTTTTCAAATTCGGTTTTTATTTTATCATAACCATAAACTTTAAATAAATAATCTCTGATATATTGTCCCGCTTCATAGACAAAACCTTCTTCAGAAGCAACACACGCATCATCATATATATTGTTTTGCATTATGTATATATACAAATCAGCTCTTTTTTTATCTAATTTATACTCAGAAAATAAATCGCTTATTGTTTCAGTTCTGTCAATTATGACGTTTGTGCTTATTCCACTTTTAGAATAAAATTTAGTGATTTCACTGATCATGCCGGCAGGAAATCTTTTTAATCCCCGGTCAAGTACCGTTAAACTGTCTATATAATTTATATTATCTTCATTGTTGTGAATAACGATATTTATACCATATTCTTTCTCTAAATTTTCCTTTAATTTGTCCTCATTCAATTGTTCATGAGTAAATCCATATGCCGTTGTCCCAATAAAGCAGAACATTAACGAAATGCATAGTACTTTGATTATTCTTATCATAGCATCTACCTCACTTTATATTTTTTACTTGATACTAATTCAAATTAAATATTTCCCTTAAAGTAAATTAGTATATACCGTTTTCCTATATTGCGGACAAATATTTATCCGCATTTTAAAATTAAAACAGTATGAGTAGCATGACTGAAAAAATTATAGCACACAGTTATACTATTATCAATAAAAATATGTAAACGTTTACTAAAAAATCCTTAAAAACTTGATTTTTTATGTTATAATATCATTATATTATAAATAGTAAGATTTATGAGAATAAAATTAATACTAAAGGGTGTACTTATGAAAATCACAATAATTTCTGTGGGAAAAATAAAAGAAAGATTTTTCACGGATGCAATAAATGAATATTCAAAAAGATTATCGAAGTTTTGCAAGCTTACCGAGGAAGTAATACCTGACGAAAGAGCTGACGAGGGCTTTTCTCAATCAGAAATTGAGCAGGTTAAAATAAAGGAAGGAACGAAAATACTTAACAAGATTCCAAAGAATTCCTATGTGTTTGCACTTGATATCAAAGGAAAGCAACTAAGCTCTGAGGAGTTGGCAGAAAAAATTAATATCTTGGGAATTGACGGTATATCGGACATCACCTTTATAATTGGCGGCAGCAATGGTTTATCCCAGGGTGTTTTAGACATTGCAGATTTTAAGCTGTCGTTTTCCAAAATGACATTCCCTCACCAGCTTTTCAAGGTAATATTATTGGAGCAGATTTACAGAGCATTTAAAATTAACGCCAGAGAGGCTTACCATAAGTGAAATGGTAGACAACCTTGTCCACCAACTTATTTTTTAATACCTTTTATATTAATCTGTAGTTACATAACTACAACACTTTTATTTATATTTTATATTTATTTTTGCTAATAATTAGGCTATAATTTACATAAGATAAAGAATAGGTAGTTGGCTATAGCTGACTTAACATAAAAATCGTTTGTAATTACTCTGGACCAACAGGGTAATTACCTTTTTGTCCATTTATGACTACAACCATTAACATTGCGAATGCAATCATTAATTTATCAATACGTATTTTAAAAATATATTAAAAAATATGGGTATTGATATATTTTATATATATAATATATCACTTTTGTGGATAATATATTAATAAGTTATTCTCATCCTTTACAACGATGCACTTCTGTAAAATCATCTATTATCACCCTTATAGGCGGACTAATTTTTTCAGGTATATCATTGACGCTAAAAAACTTTGCATCTTTTCCTTCGGTTTTATCAACTACAATTTGACCAGAAAAATCTTTGCAAATATATGTTGCCGTAACATTATAGACTTCATCATCATTTGGGTACTTATAATATAATTTTTTACCAGAATATACATTGAAAAGTCTTAGGTTTCTGCATATTAAGCCTACTTCCTCATTTGCTTCGCGTATAGCAGTTTCTTCTAATGATTCGCCTATTTCCATTGCACCACCTGGTAAGCCCCAAGTATCATTATCTACTCTATGATGAAGTAATATTCTGCCACTATTATCTAAAATAATAACACATGCCCCACATTATTATTGGTCTTGTTCCTATTAGTTTCCTCAATTCTCCAATATAATCTGACATAATAGCTTCCTCCTTTAACCATAATCTTATTATGAAAATTCTACTGATGCGATGCTATATTCGAACGGTGTGTACTAATCTTAATAATCAGTTACAAATTCTAAACAAAATTTAGTTTATAATAGTAGGTGTTACGGTGAGACTTATCATAAGTAGGTTTTCTATAATGTTAACTTAAAAACTTTATATACAGTTTTTAATACAACCTTTTATTTTAATATTGTTTTTTTTTAATAATTAGGTTATAATTTACATAAGATAAAGAATAGGTAGTTGGCTTAGCTGACTTAGTTTAAAAAATGTTTTTAATTACCCTGTGCCAGCAGGGTAATTACTTTTTTTGTCCATTTATGACTACAACCATTAACATTGCAAATGCAATCATTAATGTTAATGCTTCATATAAAGACATAGGCTTCACCTCCCCTTCAAAAGAGTTTCCTCCTTTCATTGGGATGTATCAGCCATACCCTGCTCTACCTATTCTTACAATATTTTACAATAACTTATTTATTAATACAAGCAATAATTAAATAAAAATATTATTATAAATGTTATTCTTTCAATCACTTTGTTATACGAATAAAGTTGAATTTCCGGATATGTCAGATTAACCGGAATTTTTCAAATAATTCAATTGCTCCTGTTTCTTCTTGTAATTCACGTTTTATTATACCTTTTTTAACTTATTATTATAAGTTATTTTTTATTTCCTATAATTGAGATTAAATTCATATACCTACCATTATCCATTTCAATCATAGGTCTATCTCCAAGAGCAAACTTATTTTCTGTCTTTAACCAATCTGTCCATGCTTCTTCAAAGCAATCCATCTCTTGAATTTTTCTTAAAATAAAATTTTCTGAATTTAAAAATACTTTTTCCCACCAATCGCAGGAATTCCATGTTTTAAGTGTATCTTCATCCCAATAAGGTTTCATTTCATGTGGAATACAATTATGTATTTCAAATTTCATTCCGGGAATACCTATAGCAAATAAAGCATTTTTCTTTAATAATTTTGATAAACATGTGTCAAAATATGTTTCATTACTTCCAAAATAATGGTATGAATCTATACTAATGACCGCATCAAAATAATCTTCTGCAAAAGGTAACCCCAGTGCATCTGCATGTATTGGTATTATTTGTTTTTCAAAACCCATTTTTTTAAAGCGCTTATAATTTTCAGTTGCTGAAATCCATAAATCTACTGCAAATACTTGCACTCCATATTCTTTTGCTAAAAATATTGATGTTAATCCATTTCCGCATCCTAAATCTAACACTCTCATGTTACTTTTCAACGGAATATCTTCTAATAAATTTTCCAATATAATCATTGAGTTAGGTCCCATCATATTTTCTTTAATCTTCAATTCGGCAAGTAA
>DHUT01000073.1:0-381 GCA_002409285.1 Firmicutes bacterium UBA5227
TATTTATGATACCTTTTGTTCAAGGCGCAGTTTATCTGCTATCATTGCAATAAATTCTGAATTTGTGGGTTTTCCCTTATTATTATGTATTGTATATCCGAAAATATTATTGATGGTTTCTATTTTACCTCTTGTCCACGCTACTTCAATAGCATGTCTGATTGCTCTTTCTACTCTGCTTGGTGTTGTTCCGTATTGCGTAGCAATCATAGGATACAGTTCTTTTGTAATGGCTCCCAGCAGCTCAATATTATTAACAACATCAATAATTGAAGTCCTAAGATACTGATAACCCTTAATATGTGCAGGTACCCCTACTTCATGCAATATATCGGTTATCTTTACTTCCAGGCTCAGCTCAGTGTTAACTTTTTCGTTGTA
>DHUT01000073.1:641-11839 GCA_002409285.1 Firmicutes bacterium UBA5227
TTTACTATATAATAATCTACTCCCATATTAATTGCTCTTTGTGTAACCTTATCGTGTCCTACAGCTGACAAAATGATAACCTTAGGAAATTTTTTCAATTCTTTCTTTTGAAGTTTTTCCATTACTCCCAGACCGTCAAGATGAGGCATAATAATATCCAGTATTAATATATCCGGCTCATACTTTTCAACTGCTTCCAGTGCCTTCACACCATCATCGGCCATTTCAACCACCTCAAAGACATTCTTGCTTTCTAAAAAATCTTTTAGTATAAGTCTGAACTCCTTATTGTCATCTGCAATTACTATTTTAATTTTTTTTTGCATAATAGATCCCCCTGGTTAATTTTTTATCTTATATTAATAATATACGCAATAATTTTATAAAACCCTTTTTTTTCCTAAAAAAATTTTTTATTTTATATAATATATTTTTTTTCATCTCTTTAATACTATATATATGACAATTTTACAATTTTAGTATAAAATTTATAAATAAAACGAACCCCTTTGACCGGGTCGCTTCAAATCTATTGAGAGTCATTATATACTTCATCAAGAATCCATTCAATATAAATTCCATAACCCTTGGTTGGATCATTCATAAACACATGGGTTACTGCTCCTACTATTTTATTGTTCTGTATTATGGGACATCCGCTCATACCTTGAATTATACCATTGGTAAGCTCCAATAAGTCATCATCCACAATTTTTATTACAAAGCTTTTTTCCCCGGGTTTGTTTTGATAAAAAATTTTAGTTATTTCAATTTCGTACGTTTGTATTTCATTGTTTACACATGAGTATATTTGAGCAGGTCCTATCCTTATCTCTTCCTTTTTACCAACCTCAATTAAATCACGACTGAAATATCCCATACTAATATTATCAATATTGCCATATATACCAAAGCTCGTATTGTCCTCAACCGTCCCAAGATGTTCATTTTTTAAAATATATCCCATTATTTCTCCGGGTTCTCCTTTCTTTCCCAGCTTTATATTCGTAATGTTAGCTCTTGATATAGTACCTGTTTCTATATCAATAAGGGAACCCGTTTCCGAATCGGAAATTCCGTGACCTATAGCACTGAATTTTCGCGTCTTAGGGTCTACAAATGTGACTGTTCCTATACCCGCAATATTTTCTCTCGACCAAAATCCAAATTTTAGTTCATCACTTTCATACATCTGAACAGGAGAAAGAATTAAATCAAAAATTTTGCCCTCTCTTTCTACAGTAAAGCTATAGTCCTTAATCCCTTGTTCCCTTGTATATTTCAATACATCATCTGTTCCCTCAATACTATGAGAATCTATTGCTAATATTTTGTCTCCTATCTGCATCCCTGCAATTTTTGCTGGAGAAACAGATAATTCATCAGTATTTATTATATCCGCCAGTCCTACGACTAAAATACCCTCCGTTTTTAATTCCACACCTATGGTCTGACCTCCGGGGATTAAGTATTTGCCTTCAGTTTCAATTACTTCATTGTCCGTTTTAGTTAACACATATGGATTTGTATTTAAATCATAGCCAAAATAGACTGCGGCCAACAAAATGACAATAAAAAAAATAAAGAATAAAACTCTTTTAGCGAAACTCTTCATTATGCTCTCCTTCAAGTTTTATCTTTAATTTCTCCACATAACACTTGTATTATTCTGATTTTCTAATCCTTTATTAAACATTCTTGCTTGAATCAATCAAATCTTTTGCATTATTTAAGGATTTTTCAGTAATTTTCATACCGCTTAATAATCTGGCAATTTCATAAACCTTGTTTTCATCATTAAGCCTCTTAACAGTGCTGTAAGTATTCTCACCAACTACTTTTTTTTCAATTAAAAAATGATTTTCCGAAATAGAAGCTATTTGCGGTGAATGTGTTACACATATTACCTGATGCTTATGTGAAATATAGTTCATTTTAATACCTGCCATCTGAGCAGTCTTGCCGCTGATTCCCGAATCAATTTCGTCAAATACCATAGTTTGCACGCTTGCAATATCAGCGCTTATCTTCTTAAATGCCAGCATGATGCGGGAGGCTTCTCCGCCGGAAACAATCTTTTGAACAGAATTCAAATCACTTCCTGCATTTGTTGATATTAAAAATTCTACATCATCAATTCCATCAGGTGAAAAGAAGCTCTTTCTTTCAATACTTACTTTAAACCTTATATTTTTCATGTTCAGGTCATTAAGTTCCATGAGAAGTTGATTTTCAAGAAATTCAGCCGCTTTTTTTCTTTCTTTTGATATTTTTTCAGAAATCTCTTTTAATGTATTAAATAATAAATTTTTTTCCTTTACCAAATCATTTAATTTGTATTCTGCCTCTTTTAATAAATTTAATTCCTTCTCTGATTCATTTCTGTATTCAAAAATTTTATCAATTGTAAATCCATACTTTCTTTTTAGCCTGTTAATAAGAGTCATTCGATTTTCAATCGTTTCAAGTTTATTTTCATTAAAATCCAATCCCTCCGAATAATCTCTTAAATCATAGTGAAGGTATTGAATTTCTTCCAGTATTATATCAAGCCTTGAAAGGAAACTGTCCAATGCTTCATCATATACTTTAATTCTGTTAATGATACTGTAAACGTTATTTAGTGCATTATTTGAGGCAAGTGTATTGTTTGCTTCATATAATGAGTTCTGCAATTCCTTTATATTTGAAAGCTTTTTTATATCCTTTAACAATTCTTCCTCTTCTGATTCCCCTAAGGCGGCTTCATCTATTTCATCTATTTCGTATTGCAGCTGTTCAATTTTAATTTCTTTATTAATAAGTTTTTTTTGAAGAAAATCTATTTCATTTATTTTTTCATTGTATTCCTCAAGCAATTTTGAGTACTGGCATAAATCGACATTAAGCTCCTTTTGAATAAGACTGTCCAATAATTTAATGTGATTTTCCTTTTTAAATAAACTTTCATGACCAAACTGACCGTATATATCCATCAGGCAGCTTCCTACATCTTTTAAGGAGTTTAAAGGAACAGCTCTCCCATTAACTTTGCTCAAGCTTTTGCCGGTATCCAGTATTTCCCTTGAAATAATCAGAAAGTCTTCAGTATCAATTTGAATATTTAGCCTATTCAAAATACTATACACTTCACTATTATCTGTAACATCAAAAACAGCTTCGATAACAGCGCTGCTTTTTCCTTTTCGAATTAAGTCTTTTGAGGCTCTTCCTCCCAGGATCAGCGACATAGCTTCGATCAATACTGATTTTCCCGAACCTGTTTCTCCGGTAAATACATTAAAACCCTTATTAAAATTAATAGATTCATTTTCAAAAATAGCAAAATTGCTTATACTTAGATTAAGCAGCATTATATCACCGTTATCTTATATTTCCTTTAAATTCTTCCAATACTCTTTCTACAGCTTCAACTGTCCTTATGGCTACAAATACCGTATCATCTCCGGCAAGAGTTCCTACTATATCATCCACACCCATGTAATCAATTGCTGATGCACAAATCTGAGCAGCTCCCGGTATTGTTCTTAAAACTATGGTATTCATAGCATTATCAATAGAAACTACGGAGTTCTCAAATATTTTATATAGCCTGTCAGTAATGCCTTCCTGGTTCTGCCCTATGGTTGCATATTTGTATTTTCCGCTCTTGGACATAACCTTAACCAGCCTGAGTTCCTTTATGTCTCTTGAAATAGTAGCTTGAGTTACGTCAATCCCCATTGCTTTCAAGCCGTCTGCAAGTTCCTCCTGAGTTTCTACTTCCTTTTTGGAAATAAGTTCAAGAATTTTTGTTTGTCTTGTATACTTTTTCATTAGTCACCTCATACTAATATTTTTATAATATTCAAAAGCTTGCGTTACTAAGTTTTTGAATTGAGTTTCTGTTCGGGTTGGATAAATTTCTTGTTTGTTTTTCTTAATGTGAGCCAGGTACTCAATATTTCCGTCTCCTCCTTTAATTGGGGAGAAGGTAATATCTTTTATAAACATGTTGTTTTGACAGCAGTACATCTGTATATTGCTTAAAACCTCCAAATGGATTTTTTTGTCCTTAATGATACCGTTTTTACCAATATTATGTCTTCCTGCCTCGTACTGAGGTTTTATAAGTGCTATAATATCTATAGTTTCATTACTGATTTTCGCAACATTAGGTAAAATTAACTTCAATGATATGAAAGATACATCTATGGTAATTATATCGACATATTCTTCAAAAATTCCAGTATCCATATATCTGAAATTTGTCCCCTCCAGGTTTATTACACGCTCATCATTTTTCAAAGTATCATGCAGCTGGTCATGACCTACATCAATCGCATAGACTTTTCTTGCACTATTTTTAATCATGTAGTCTGTAAAGCCGCCTGTGGAAGCCCCTATATCGACAGCTACCTTATTTTCAACAACAATATGAAAATATTCAACCGCTCTTTCTATTTTTGATGCTCCTCTTCCCACATATTCAAAATTATTTCTGACTTCAATTTTGTCCGAAGAGCTTACTTTAAAAGAAGGCTTTGTAGCTAATTTATCATTAACATATACACTGTTTTTAATTATAAGCTGTTTCGCACGTTCTCTGCTCTCAGTCAGATTATTTTGGTGCAGATATACATCAAGTCTATATTCTTCCATCAATTACTAAATAACCTCATAATTTCTTTTCAAGCCTATTTGAACAATTCTTTAAAATTATAGCACAAAGATTTATAAATATCAATTATAATTTTAAATTTTATTAATAATTAAGTACTTATTATGTATAATTGGTGTATATGCTCATAATTATTCTAAGAAATGCGGTCGAAATTTTCGTCAATAATCTTTATTTTCTTTTGAGTTTCTTTTAGCTTTTTTTCACAGAAAGAATAAGCCTTCATTCCTTCTTCATAGTTATTTAATAGTTCTTCAATGGAAATGTTTTCATTTTCTTCAAATTTTTTTATTATATTTTTTAAGTATTCCAATGCACTTTCAAAACTTTCAAATTCCATTATTCAACCTCTTTTATATTAATTGTTTCTGCCTGTATTATAAAATCCATAAATCTGATATTCAATATATCCTTGATTTCAATCTGTTCGCTTTTCCTTATAATATTTCCGCTGTTGTCCGAAACCAAAGCAAAACCCTCTTTTAGCTTTTTTGAATAATCGTAACCGATAAGCTTTTCTTTTAATAGCTTAAGCTGAAAAGACAAGCCCTCAAGCTCTTTTTCCGTCCTGATTTTAATGATATTTTTGTAGCCTTCTGTTTCATTTACCAGCCGGTATATATTTTCTACGGGCAAGCAGCTCTTTAAAATAAATTTTGAAGAATTCAGGCTTGCTTCTTTCATCGAAAGATTGTTTAAGGTATTTTGCCTTAATGCATAAGCGTAGCCTTCAAGCTTTTCTTCAATATCCTTATATCCCCTTATTATTCTTTCCGCTGCTGCCGTGGGAGTATGGCAATATATATCCGCCACATAATCTGTCAGGGTTCTGTCAGTTTCATGGCCAATTCCTGTCACCACAGGTATTTCTGATTTATATACCTCTTCGGCAACCTTTATGTCGTTGAAGACGCTTAAATCCTCAAAGCTTCCTCCGCCTCTTGAAATCAAAATTACATCCGGTTTATTATTTTCATTATTGAAAAACTTAAGTCCGTCAATAATGCTTTCTTTGGATTTTTCCCCCTGCACCAATGTATTGTAAATAATAATTTCAATGGCAGCCTTAACACCTTCAAAGGTTTTTAATATATCCTTTAATGCTGCCCCTGTTTTAGAGGTGATTATTCCGATTCTTGAAGGGTATGTTGGTATATCCCTGTGCCTATCAAACATTCCTTCTGCTTTTAATCTTTCTTTCATCATTTCTAAATCAGCTAAAATTTTACCGAATCCAACTCTCTCAATATTTCTGATTACAAGCTGATAGCTGCCCTTTGCTTCATATACGGAAAGTTCTCCTTCGGCAATAATTTTATCACCGTCTTTTGAAATGTTATCAGCAAAAAAAGCGACACAATTGATACATGATACTTCATCACACAGGGAGAAATAGGTGTATCCTGTCTTGCTTATTCGAATGTTAGATATTTCTCCTTCTACTCTAAGGTTGTTTAATATTGAGTTGCTCATAAGATATTTTTTTATATATTGATTTAAAACTGAAACTTTAATGGGTTTTATTTTCATTATACCACCTGTCTATAATTGGGAGAAATGAAACTCCTACTGCATTATCGGAAGAATTTTCTTTTGTAGGGAAAATTACTTTATATTGATTTAATTTTTCTGATACCAGACTTCGTATCATACCGTTAGATGCAACACCCCCGGCAAGAATTACGGTATCAAAATAAATTTTTTGTTTTATGCTGTTGATTACGTGCAAAATGCAGTCAGAGATATATCTGAACAGAGAATTAATAACTGATTCCATGCTGTATTTTCCGGAAAGATATAGATTGCTGTAATAATTCTCCATACCCGATAGATTAATATAACTTTCACCGCTGATTGCAGGTACCTTTATATTTTCTATATTAAAGTTATTTTCAAGGTATTTTTCCATATAAATGCCGCAAGGGAAAGGGAATTCCATAATAGTTCCCACTCTATCAACAAGCTGACCAAATGTTATATCCTTGCTTCCTCCCTCTATACTCGCATTATAGCCTTTATGCGCTTTTGATACACTTAAAAACTCTGTGGTTCCTCCTGACATATGAATTGCCAGAATGTTATTATTTAATTTTTTATATTGATTAATTAAAGAGGCGGCAATATGATTCTCCTGATGGGAATATTCCAGATACTTACAGTCTAAGGTGCCGGCAATTGTTTTGCCATAGCCTTGTCCCACAGTAAAAACAGGCATATAAGAGCCCTCAACATTCCTTGGTTTAGAACTTACGGAAACAACTTTTATGTTTTTTAGCTCTGCCTCTATTTCCTCATAAAGTCTGCAAAAATTCTTTAAATGCTGAAATACCGCATCCTGCTGTCTCAAACCCTTTTTACCTGAAGGAATGCTTAACACCGCCCTTTTGTCAGCAATTACTTCGCCGGTGTTAAAATCTGTTAAAGCAACGGATGTGGTATATGCGCTTGTATCAATACCCAGTACATAATCTGTCATTTTTCAATACACCTTACAACTGTGCCCAAAATGCCGTTAATAAATTTGTGTGAATCTTCATTTGAATATTTTTTACTTATTTCAACAGCTTCATTTATTGAAACTGACTGGGGGATTGAGGCGTTGTATAATATTTCCGACAATGCAACACGAAGTATTGCAAGATCAACCTTTGCAATTCTGTTTATTTTCCAGTCCTTAGAATTTTCCGTAATATAATTGTCGATTACCTTTAGGTTATCAATCATGTCGTCCATAGTTTTATTCAGATAGCCTGCGTCAACATCTTCTATTTCAAAATGGTCAATATATTTGCAGGGCAGTGTTTTATCAAATTCCTTGTTAATATCCATGCAATAGGCTATCTTAACCGCTTCTTCTCTTGTTTCTTTTCGTTTCATAGTTCCTCCGTTACATAAGCTTAGGGTTAGGGCTTTGGGTTAGGGCATACGCAGTCTCCATTCACCAATGTATTTGCTCCCTGCCGGTCGCATACATTGGGAATTCGTTGCGGTTGACCTACCAACCATTTTTCAGAAAAGTGACTCTGAAAAATGGGGTTAGGGCATACATAATTATAGATTGACAATTTGCGGTTGTCAATCTATAGGTTTAATATTTTATTCTATTATGTCAGTCTCAATAATTTCTTTATCTTTTTCTTTTTCTTTATCTTTTTCCTGCACTATGTTGAGTACATGTACGTTAACTGCAGCCACCTGAAGGTCTGTCATAGTTTCTATTTCCTTTTTAACAACGGATTGGACTTCTTTTGCTACTTCGCTTATTTTATAGCCGTATTCGACATTTATAAAAATATCTAAAACAACGGTATTTTCATTTATTTCAACTTTTATCCCCTTTGAATAATTGTTTTTAGCAAATAAATTTGAAATTCCTTCGGCTACTCCTGTACGGGCTGAAACTACGCCTTTAACTCCGCTGGTTGCTATACCTGCTATTATCATTACCACGTCATCAGATATTTTAACCTGACCAAACTCTAAGTTTTCGTTATCCATTTTAGCACCTCCTCTAAACAATTATATCAGAAGTTGTAAATTTTTACAAATCAATATTATCAAATTTAACAATTTTTATTTGTGATGGCTCATAGTCTGTTTCAGATACGACCACATCCAGTATTTTCGTTGCATCTGCCTGTTCAATGCTGTCGTTTGTTACAACCTTAATCATACCTTCGTCAACTATTACCACGGTTTCATTATACCCTTTTGACTGAAGCATCAGCTCAATGCTTCTTTCCTTTTGAACAAAATCATTTTTATTTAGCAGAAGGGCTTCAAACTGTTTTTTTGTTTCTTCAGAAATCGCTTCATTGCTTAACTTATCTTCAAGATGGTCTATTACGTCCATATTTCCTTTTTCTTTATTTAACTTAAAATTAGCAAAGCTGCTGTTCAGCATATCAAAAATGCCATTGGATGATGTGGTTACCGAATCATTCTCTAATATGTCGGTAATATCTCCAAGTATTACGTAGTCTGACTCTTCCTTCTGTCCTTCAGCCGACTTTACTTTATTTTGCTCAGAAGTGTATGCTTGGGATTTTTCATCTGTTTTTCCGGCTCCTGCAACATTTGAAGGAGTATTTACTGCAATATCTGTCTTATCAGTCTGCTCCAAAACCTCTTCTAATTCTGTTCCGTGAATGCTTTCGGTTTCGTTTTCAACTATCTGCGAAGTATTATCTCCGATTACTTCTCCTTGAAGTCCTTCTTCAAATTGTGCATAATCTTCTTCGCTAAACACGTTCTCCGGCGTCATGGTCATATTTACATAACCTATTATAAATATTATTGCCAAAGAAGTTAAAAATACTAATGTTTCCTTTCTCATAATCATAATTACCCCCTTAGTTAAATTCTATTACCTGTTCGATAATATTATTTCAATATCATTTAAATTAATATCTAATAAAGTCTTCACACAATTCGTAAGGATTGTATAAATATCTTTATTCCCATTATATTTTGCTACCACCAGGACACCTGCTATTTCAGGATATTCATAGTATCTTTCAACAACCTGATTATTATTGCCCCGTATAACCTGGTTCTGCCTGGTTTCTCTTTTCACCTCTCTTTTTGTACCGCCTGAGCCTGTTTCAATGTTTGTTTCGCTGCTGGTGTTTTCATCATAAACCGGCTTCATCTCCGGAGTATTCTTTGTATATATCATTACGTCTACACTCTCCATGCTTTCTATTTTTAAAAGTATGTTTTCAAGTCTTTTCTCTAAAGAATACACGTAGTCATCTGCAGTCATATCCTGGTTTTCGCTGCTGTGCAGTACAGGCTTTTCATCTTTGCTTTCGGAAATTTTAAATGTATCAAGTTTGAGAATTAATGAAATAATAACCAATAGTATAAAGATGTTTACTGCATATTTTAATTTTTGATTGTCCTTAAACATATTTAAAAAGTTATTCATATGTGCCTCCTATTCTATGCTTATATCATCAGAACCGATATTAAGCATTTCTGCAAGGTTAGTTTTTAACGTATCAATTTCATCCATATTAAATAATTTATTTAATTCGACCACTGCTTTTACGTCCATGTTCTCAGTGAAATTAAGTGTTATATTTTTTACCACAGCTGATCCTTCAAACAGGTTTTCATTTATTGAATCAATGAAATCCCGATCAATGTTACTGACACTTACCTCTCTTTCATATGATAAATCATTTGCAGGTATATCTACTATACTGTTAAAATCTATGCTTCCATTCAGAAAAATATTATTTAGTATATAGATCATAATAAATATTTTAATTGTAATTCGACAGAATTTTTGTGTCTTTCCCTCAGGAAAGATAATCATTATGATGTTAAACATCAATATTAAAATTAGTGTATTTACTATTATATCTTTCATAGGCTATCCAAAAATATTATTCATGTAATTAAGTAGTATGGAATAATAAACCGTTACAATTATTATTGGTGTTAACATACAAATTAAATATATGTAAAATATATCAGCCAATTCGTAAATAAGCTTGGATATATTTTCGTTAAACGGTTCTGCAAGCACACCAACCACCTTGTATAAAATTAAGGCGGATGCTATTTTTATCAGTGAGCCGCCAAATGCGGAAATCATGAAAATTATTATTACAATTCCCAAGACATCCTTAATCATTAATACACTTTTAAAAAACACTCCGAAGAAACTGCCTACTGCATTCCCAATTATTGGTACTGCCGAAGGCGATAATGCTTTTATTGAACTGATAAAAACATTATCTGTTTTATATAATATATATCCTTGTACAGAAAAATTTATGACTACAATAATCATATATACGGACAAAATTAATAATGTAGCCTTTTTTAAGAACTTGTACAAAAGCTTTGCATTGATCAGATTGCTCATATTATTGACTAATATCACTGCTATCAGCACAATGGTCATTATATCAGTAAATGAATATATAAACTGCGTGGTTATTCCAATAATGTAATTAAGTGACGTATAGAAAAACTGCAGTATGCTTAATTTGCCAAATGTGAGCATGGCAGCCATAAATATCGAATTAATTTCTTCGGTAACCGTCTTGAATTCAGCAAAATCTGCTTTCATAATATTTTTTATGTTCAATACATCCTTCAGCACTATGGTAAAAATAATCATAACCGAAAACAGCAATACAATATCCGATACGCTCTGGCTTGAAAATTCATCAGAAAAATATTTAATTATTGTTAAAAGCATACATATTATCAATATGTCCACGCCAGTTTTTATAATATTTTTGAAAAAACTCTGCTCGTTTTTCAGTTCATAAACTAAATAGTCCTTAAAGCTTATATCAAGCCTACCTTTAAAAGCATTCTTAATCAGCTCCTTTATGCTGATGTTATTATCTCTGAAATATGGGTTGTTGTTATTAATATAATCCTCCAGGTCTCCAACAGGAACCTGTTCTATTGCAGTATCTATATTTGTTGCAAATGCTTTTGTGCCTATAGTAAGAAGTATCAATATAATTATTATTATTTTTTTCATTTCATCACCCGTTAACAAGCAGCAATA
>DHUT01000073.1:12120-13673 GCA_002409285.1 Firmicutes bacterium UBA5227
AAATCACAAATATATGCAATTCCCACAATTTTTAGTATAGTTGAAAAATATTCTATTTTAATATCATATCTTACAAATATATCTACAAATTCCTGAACATACCCCTTTAGCTCTCTGAAGAGCAGGAGTATTACAAGTATACCGAATATAACGGTAATATAAACCTTGAACTCCTTATTGAAGTTTGAAATTGTAATGCCAAGAATAACCGTGATAACAGCAGTAAAAATAATCTTTGCAAGCAACATATCATTCCTTTCATCAATACAAGTTAAATACCGACTTAACCTCCATGAATAAATCGTTCATCATACCCACAATAAGAGCCATAACCACAATTACTCCTGTGAGGGTGACAAACATTGCCTGTTCATCCCTTCCTGTTTTAGATAAAATCTGATTGAAAACTGCCACCACTATTCCTATTGCACCAACCTTAAAAATTAAATCAACATCCATATTATCCTCCTTAGATTAAAATAATAGCGATTAAACATCCTACCAGTATTGAAATCCTGTTATTAAGATTTTTTTTCTCCGTGTGCTCTCTTTCAAAATTCTTCATTGAATTTTCCATTTCTCTGATTGTAAAAAGAAGCTTCTTATCCAGTACATCGGAATAGGTGCTTCCGTAATAATTGATTATGTCTGAAAAATATTTGTTGAATTCATCAGGAGTATTTAAAAGTGCTCTCATTGAACATTCTAATTCATACTTGTTTTTATCCTTGGTTAATTGGTTTTGAAGCCATGAGCAAAGCACTTTAATCTTGTCATTTTTAAAAGTATAATTCATGTATATTTCATCAAACGGCATCTTCATGTCACAGGAATATATTCTTAAATAATCTGTGAAGTCTAAGATCTCTTTCATATTATTTAAACACTTGTCCCCATTATCATTAATAAATTTGAAAATTAATTTGACAGTAACAATTATAAGAATAAATAATGATGATTTAATCCAGATCATTAAAAATCACCTTATTCCTTTCAAAGTCGTAAACCTCTTGTACAATACCCGGCTTAATGCTGTTTTTCAGTATTACTGCTCTGTCAAAGAAGTTGTTATCGATAATTGTTTTCATAAACAAATTTTTTTTAACATCATCAAGACTGAAGCCATGGGCTGTGGTAATTATATTTACACCGCTTTTAAGCGCATATTGCAATATTTCAAAATCATCCCTTGAGCCAAGTTCGTCAGAAATGATAATCCTCGGGGACAGAGCCCTTATTCCCATGATAAAACCTTCCTTTTTCATACAGTAGGATAAAACATCTGTTCGACACCCCACATACATCTGAGGAATACCATTATATATTGCTGAAATTTCACCTCTTTCGTCTATAAGGGTAGTATCGCATCCTTCAAAATCAGGGTTTTTTGTTCCATCACTTAAATTTGCACATAAATCCCTGATAAAAGTTGTCTTTCCGGAAAGAGGCGGACCGATTATCAATGTGTTGTAAATATTTCTATGGTCACTTATAAAATATTTTATATATTTTTGCGAACATCCCGGATACTCTCTGGCTATTCTTATATTCAG
>DHUT01000073.1:13914-40491 GCA_002409285.1 Firmicutes bacterium UBA5227
TGTCCTCCCTCGATGGTTATATATCCGCCCCTGATTTCTTTTTCGAAGGCATGAATTGAATTTCTGGTAAGATTTGCAACCGTGTCATCAATATCTTTTTTTGTTACCTTATAATTATCAAGGAAAAAGGCTTTATTTATTTTTTTTATTAATATGGGGCTGTTAATTCTAAGCCGTATTTCCACAGTGTCATCTCCCGACAGCATTGACTGATCGGACAAAATCTCACCAAGTCCGCCGCTGAAAAGCTTTAATATATTGTTCATCAATTCCTCCTATGTTCTTGTCCCCTTAATCTATAATATTATGAAGATATAAAATTATGATTATTTGTATATATATTTTTATATAACAAGTACTTAAAAAATTTTTTGTAAATATATTTACAAACTTAATTTATGTGTTATAATAACAATGTAAACATCTTCAGGGCAGGGTGAAATTCCCGACCGGCGGTAAAGTCCGCGAACCGAAAGGTTGAATTGGTGAAATTCCAATACCGACAGTAAAGTCTGGATGGTAGAAGTGATTACTTAAAACTCTATCGTAATTTGAGCCTCTGAAGATTTCAGAGGTATTATTTTTTTATTATAAATATAAATCAATTAAACCTCTGGTAATCTTTAATCAGTGCACAGGCACAAGGAGGAAAGTATGAAAAATGAAATTTCAGTAAAGCAAAGAGGCAACGCAAAGGTTATAGCAAAGGTTGGAGTACTATCTGCAGTAGCAGCAGTACTGATGCTGCTTGAGTTTCCATTATGGTTTGCACCAAATTTTTATGAGCTTGACTTTAGCGAAGTTCCGGTACTTCTTGGAACATTTGCCTTAGGACCATCAGCAGGTGTTGCAATCGAATTCGTCAAAATTTTAATTAATTTTGTACTAAATGGAACAGAGACCGGAGGGATCGGCGAATTGGCCAATTTTATAGTGGGATGCTCCTTTATACTGCCTGCAGGATATATATATAAGCACAAAAAATCATTTAATACAGCAATTATCGGCTTATTGGCAGGGACCCTTTCTTTAGCGGCAGTTGGCTCACTTGTGAATTACTACGTGCTTCTCCCTGTTTATTCAAAGATATATGGAGCACCAATCCAGGCATTTATCAATATGGGAAATGTATTAAATCCTGCCATAACAAATTTAAAAACTTTTGTGCTGTATGCGGTTGTACCCTTTAACATATTTAAAGGAGTTGTGGTATCAACAATTACTTTACTTATTTACAAAAAAATATCGCCCATTCTTCACAAATAGTATAATAGCAACTCTAAAGACGCTTAGGCGTCTTTTTTAGTGCTTTCTTCTGAAATACTTTTAATATTACTTGACTGTAAATGCAGTACAGATTATAATAATAACGTTAACAAGAAAATTATACCATATTTAGAAAGGATTTTTTCATGAAAATAAAAGTATATTCACTAATCTATTTTTTGAACTCTTACCTATCCGGGATATTAGCTCCTGTATTAAGCCTGATTCTTCTTGACAAGGGTGCAAGCATAAGCAGCTTGTCAATTATTTTAGGGCTGTATGCATTTTCAGTTGTAATTTTAGAGCTGCCCACAGGAATTATTGCAGATGTTTTCGGCAGAAAGAAATCGTTTTGTTTATCGGTAATTGTGTCAATTCTAAGCTTGATCATATTGCTGTTTGGCAGAGGATTTGTTTCATTATGCGCGGGAATGATACTTTACGGATTTGCAAGAGCGCTGGCATCAGGCTCATTTGATGCAATGTTTATTGATTATTATATTGATAACTATGGCAAGGACAAGCTGCATAATATTACTACCAGACTTTCAGTACTGGAAGCTCTTGGAATGTCTGCAGGTGCTTTGTCGGGAGGCTTTTTCCCTAAAATTTCAAACACATATTTCCCCTCAATAGGTACATATGATTTAAACCTTATTATAAGGATTATCCTTGCTTCAATAGTTGTAATATTGTCATTTGTATTTATACAGGAAACTAAGAGCTGTGAAAAAGAAGACAGAATTTCTCTTAAACAGCATATTAAAAATAGTTCTGCAATCGTTTCAAAAAACAGCACAGTAATATGTATATTTATTTCAGTGTTTTCCACCGGATTTTTTTTGAGCAGTCTGGAAACTTACTGGCAGCCACACTTTATCAGTCTCATGCCAAGTGATGACTCAATGGGGCTTCTCGGATTAATGGCTTTCCTGTATTTTGCAGCAGCCACTCTTGGCAGTATCGGAGCTAATAAATTAATTAAGAAATATAACTTTAACCCCAAAAAAATGTATGTATTGCTTCGCACAATACTGGCAGTCTGTTTAATACTTACGGCTCTACAAACAAAAATACCTGTATTTATTGTTTTTTATTCTTCCATATATTTATTTTTTGGTATGTCCAGTATACCTGAAGGAGTTATATTAAACGGCGAAATTCCAAATGAAGTAAGGGCATCAGTACTATCGGTTAATTCTTTAACTATGCAAGTTGGAGGACTTGCCGGCTCCATGCTTTACAGTATATTAATAAACTATATTTCAATACCGGGCATATGGATGATTGCTGCCTCTGTAGTGCTTATTGCAGTTGCAGTAGTAGCCTTAAAATTTTTAAAAAAACCTCCTGTTAATGCCAACGCACAATAACATCAAACAAAGACGCGAAAGCGTCTTTGTTTGATGTTATTAATAAAATCTTCTCCTGCAAGGTTTTGAACATCTTCGTGAACATCTGCCGTAACCAATTCCAAGAGCAAACCATGGCAGCCAATACATAATATCACCCCTTATAAAAAAGCTTGTCTTATTATATTCGATTTAATATAAAAGGTTACTGGATTTATTCCATGACTCCCCATCTTACAGATTCTTAAATTAACATTACCCCACATTTTACATAAACACAATAAAAACACCTGCAGATGCAGGTGTTCAAATTCTATGTAGAGAGTAAATACATAAGCCGTGTTTTGTATTAAACAGTCATCTATCTACGCCTGCCGTTACCGGCAAACTCCAGCGACCTACCATTTGGACTGTGACGAGCAGCCACTCCAAGGTCCTCTTTTGGTCTTGCTCCGGGTGGGGTTTACATAGCCGGTTAGTCGCCTAACCGCTGGTGAGCTCTTACCTCGCCTTTCCATCCTTGCCGGTTACCCGGCGGTTTCTTTCTGTTGCACTATCCTTAAGGTCACCCTCACCGGGTATTACCCGGCACCCTGCTCTGCGGAGCACGGACTTTCCTCATGCTTACGCATGCGACTGTAAAATTTACTCTTTACCTATATTACAGCACGCTTATGTAAAAGTCAAATGAATTTTTCACCAGTTTTACTAAGATCCTTGCATTACCCGACCAGGTTTGAGTTTAGATCTCCTTAATTCCATTATTCAAAGCATATTGTGCATATAATCTATAGGCTTCTGTTGCATATTATCATGCAATATATTCTTTGTCAATTTCAAAAGCAAAAACTTCTGCAAATGCTGAAAATTGTTTATGGCTTGAACCTACATTTGCAACATCACCAAGCCTAAATGTTTCATATTTGTAATGTTCTGTGGATATGTCTCCAAATATCTCGGCAAATCGTGATTTATAGTTTAATCTATTTTTCCGGTTAAATATGTATTTAATATATATTGAGGATTCTCATAATAGAAACTCCCATTATAATCATCAATTAAATCACAAATAAAGGAACTATATACTGCAAACAGAGCATCTATTATTTCAATGTTTTTTTCTTTGGCAACGCCAAGTATAAGACGTTTATAAACTTTTCCTATATCCCAATGTGTCGGAATTGCATAATAACAATCTTTGATGTTGTCGAATATTCCATTAGGAATATCTGCTTCTTTAATAAAATCATCGGCAACCTGTTCAATATTGCAGCTATGATAAACGTCTGCCAAATCAAATATTTTTTTAATTCTTATTTTTCCCAGCTTTTCAACTACTACCACACGTTTATTTTTTGTTTTTCTTGATATATAATCTATTAAACTACACGTAAAAAACAGATCATTTGATTTATTTTCTTCTCTCCCTATCATTCAAGAACCTCCTGACAATCACGATATGTTAAACAAGTAATAGCCTTTTCTGTACAAAAATTAATCTGATGGGTTGGATATTTAAACTTAGCCATAATCCAAAACTGCTCTCTTGTTATTATTCCATCAATAAAATCAGATATAAAATTATAAATCTGGTCGTTTGCCATTGCACCAATGACTATGTCATAACTATGCTCTTTGCCTTGTCTGCAATTCACTATAAAGTCAAGCCATTCTTCTGACATATCATTAAATTCTAATATTTTCAATGAGTCATTTATTATGACATCATAAATGTTTACTACCGGAGTATCATAACGTTTTGCCCACCTCTCGGCTTGTTCCTTAATAATTGTACAATAGAAACCATTACCGAAATCTTTCGTGTAATGTCCATATTTTATATAAGGCTTTTTCACCATCATATAACTGCCATGGTAAACTACCAACTTTGACATATAATCCTCCTATGGTCATATCAACAAATATATTTTTTATGTGGTTAGTATTGTTTAATAATTATACCATAAAACTAAAACATTGGAAATAATAAATTAAATATAAATTGTTGCTCAATAAATTCCCTTATGGTAATATATGCTAAGGGAGGAATACGTTATGAATAAAAAAGGTATAGTTGCTTTATTAATTATATTGATTACATTTGCCGGTGTAATCTCATACAATTCTTATAAAAATATGCCTAAGAGTGTTGTAGGTACATATTGTGCAGGAGACCAAAAATCTGAAGATGCAAAATATATAGCCCTGCAAAATGATGGCGGATATATTATTTATGAGCAGTTCAATCTTATTGAAAAGGGCAGTTATAAAAAAGAGCATGAAAATATATTTTCATTAACACCTGAAAACAAAGACGAGATAATGCAATGGATAATTTATAATGAAAGAGATTTGATTTATTATATTAATTCATTGGACAGTCCTGCAGTTTTTTCCAGAATAAGCGATATTCCCACATACATTAATTTGCAGGATTTTGATCTGAAATAATAAAATTCGATTGGGACGGAGTCTTTTGTGGGGAAAACCATCCGTCCTCAAAATAACCAATAGATATTGATATCGTAGATGACTTGAAATCTGTTATGGTTTGCATATACCGCATGGGATGAACCCTTGTTTTATTGCTTTGTCTCTGCTTTTGAAAAAACTTTTGTTTTTATCCTTCATGTCTTTTACAGAGCTGCAGTCGGGATAATGAAATTTCATGGAATTATTGTTACCTATGTATTTTACATTGATATTATTGCTTTCAGATATTTGAGATTTGCCAATCTTAATATCAGTACCGTCAGATACTGCTGTTATTGAGCCAATCTCGTCTGTTCTGAATATTTGTGCTCCTGAATTATTCAGCCTTTTCAGAACCTGGTCCGTAGGATGCCCATAGGAATTGTCTTTGCCAACAGATATTACAGCGTATTCGGGAGAAACACAGTCCAGGAAATTCTTAGATGTGCTTGTCTTTCCTCCGTGATGCCCCACTTTTAGTAAATCTGAATCAATGTCATATCCGGCATTGATCATCTCTGTTTCCGATACACCTTCGGCATCTCCGGTAAACAAAAAAGATGTATCCTTATATGTAAGCCTTGTAACCAGGGAATATTCATTTGTTTCGGAATACCACATACTGTTAGGAGCCAGGACATAAAAGCTTATATCCTCTGAATCTATAATTGATATTCCTGCTTTAGCCTTGATTAACTCCGCATCTTCATTTTCAACCGCACTGACTGTGTCCCTGTAAATCTGACTGTCCTGAGCCACATCAGGCATGTATACCTTATCAACATCATAATAGTCTAATACAGCAGGTGCGGAGCCAATGTGATCTTCGTGAGGGTGTGTAAGAATAAAGTATTCTATGTCATCAATGCCCAGTTGCTCTAAATAATTTATTATGACCTGTGCGTCATCTCTATTCCCTGCATCTATTAATATTTCTTCATCTGTGGGGAGCTCTATCAGTATGCAGTCAGCCTGTCCCACATCAATAAAATGTATTCTTACTTCATCAGATCCGACGGCTGTATTATTGTTTACATCAACCGAACATGAGGTTGATGTAAACAACAGCATAACAGCCATAAATATAGTTAAAATATGTTTTTTCATTCTGTACTTCTGCCTTAGTCGTTAATATTAATGTACAAATTCCTTAATTACAGATTGTTCAGCTGCTCCATCCACAATTCGTAGGAAGCATCGCTTGGCATTCTCCAGTCTCCTCTGGGGGACAATGACACTGAACCCACCTTTACGCCGTCCGGCATGCAGGATCGCTTAAATTGCTGGGTGAAAAACCTTTTGTAGAATTTTTTCAGAGTTTCAAGTATGACCTCATCAGAAAATTCATTCTTAAATGCTTTTTTTGCCAGGAAATATATTTTTGCAGGTTCATATCCGTTACGGAGCATATTGTAAAGGAAAAAGTCGTTTAAGTTATAGGAACCCACGGCTGTTTCAGTAAACTGAGCAATATTGCCATCCTCGTCAGGAGGCAGGAGCTCAGGGCTCACAGGAGTTTCACAAACGTCCAGCAAAGCCTTTTGTACTTCACCGGTGGTTTCTTCCTCTGCATACCATTTAACAAGATATCTGACCAATGTCTTTGGTATGCCCGAATTAACTCCATACATTGACATATGATCCCCATTATAGGTTGCCCAACCCAGCGCAAGTTCAGATAAATCGCCGGTTCCAACAACTATACCTTCTTCCTGGTTGGCAATATCCATCAAAATTTGGGTTCTCTCTCTTGCCTGGGAGTTTTCGTAGGTAACATCATGAACATCCATCTCATGAGAGATATCCTTAAAATGTTGGATAACCGCATCCTTTATTGAAATTTCTTTTGTTGTGACTCCTAATTCTTCCATCAGAGTAATTGCGTTATTGTATGTTCTTGAGGTTGTTCCAAAGCCGGGCATAGTTACAGCAACAATATTGCTCATAGGAAGCTTTAATTTTTTAAATGCTTCTACAGTCACCAACAGCGCCAGGGTGCTGTCAAGACCTCCGGAAATACCCACGACGGCTTTTTTTGCGGCAATTTTATACAATCTCTGATAAAGACCGGTTGACTGAATATTTAATATTTCCCTGCATCTTTTGTTCCTTTCTTTTAGGTTTGAAGGGACAAAGGGCATAGGGTCAACCTCTCTTTTTAGATCGTCATTTTCTGAAAAACCCAGTTCAAAATTAACATATTGATAATTTATATTTTCCCGTCTGCCCATGTATGTGTTTAATTTGATTCTGTCATTCCCAAGCTTCCCCAAGTCAATATCACCATATATGATGTTTGAATTTTCAGGAAATTTATTTTCGTTTACAATTATTCCGTTTTCTGCAATTATGGAATGACCGGAAAAAACAAGGTCTGTTGTACTTTCTGTCTGCCCTGCCGATGAAAAAACATATGCGGCAATTCCCTTAGCCGACTGAAGCTTTACTATGTCTCTTCTGTAATCAGTCTTTCCTATTATTTCATTACTTGCCGACAGGTTCAATATTAAATTGGCACCAAACATTGTATGATATGAGCTTGGAGGAATATTGACCCATAAATCCTCACATATGTCAAATCCAATGCACAGAGTCGACCGTGAATCTTTAAACAGCAGGTTTTCATTTAGAGGAACTGCCTGCCCGCATAGATTAACTTCATCGCTTATTCTTGATATTGAAGAAGCAAACCATCGTTTCTCATAAAACTCATTGTAGTTGGGAACAAATGTCTTTGGAACTGCACCTAAAATCTTACCTTTCAACAACAATACTGCACAGTTAAAAAGCTGGTTATCAGCCTTAACCGGCATTCCCACCGCAATCAGAATGTTTATGCTTTTAGTTTGCTCAAGGAGTACTCCAAGTGCTTCCTCCGCTCCCTTAATCAATACACTCTGATTAAACAAATCTCCGCAGGTATAACCCGTTATGCAAAGCTCCGGAAATAGTATTACCGTTGCTTTATTATCTTCATATGCTATTTTTACCATTGAAACAATTTCTTTTACATTAAACATTGGGTTTGCAACCTTGATTACCGGAACCGCAGCAGCAACTCTTATATATTCAAAGTTCTTCATTCTTCATCCTCTAAATTATAATTTCTTTTACAGTATTATTTTCCAATATAGTAACATTTAATTCTACAAATTTATCCAAAACTTCCTTGACATACTCCATTGCATGATACTCCGTGTAATAATGACCTGCGTCAATAATACATAAATTATTTCTGAGAGCTGTCTGTGCCTGATGGTATTTAATATCACCGGTAATATATACATCTGCCTTCTCTTGTATGGCATCATCAATAAAGTCACTTCCGCTTCCTCCGCAAAAGGCAACCTTTTTTATCAATTTTTTATCATCATTACAATATAATTTAACATGCACTGCATTTAATTGCCCTTTAACCATTTTGGCATATTCAACAATATTCAGCGGTTCAACGGTACCTATTCCTCCATATCCACTTAAATCACTGTTCACCTCATGAAGTACATGATAATCCTTAATATTTAATTTTTCTGATAGCTTGCGGCTGACTCCGTAATCCGCCATGTCAAAGCTTGTATGCATACTGTATAAGCTGATGCCATTAGTTATCAGCTCTTTAATTATATTTCCCTCATATGTATTAAAATCAACAGATTTTATACCTGAAAACAAAAATGGATGATGTGTTATAATTAAATTTGTATTGGTATTAAGCGCATATTTGAGAGCATGTGAATCAATATCTAAAGTTAACATAATATTTCTTATGTCATCATTCATGCTGCCTACCTGCAGACCACTGTTGTCCCAGGATTCCTGCTGCTTAATTTTTAATTCCTTTTCCAGTAAATTAATAATTGAATTGATTTTAATTTTTCATCAACTCCTCTATTTTTTTGTTTTTATTCGATAGCTGCTCTATTTTTTTATTATACCCATTATTGTTATTTTTTTCAATACTATTGATTATTTTTTCATTTATGCCTAACAGCCTGTTTAAGTATTCAATCATCAGCGGATCATTTTTTTTTAGCAGCATTTTGCTTACTTCATAATATATTTCATCATCTACCTTATCTATTCCGGGAACTGCCATAATAATAAAGTAATAATGATGGAGTTCTTTGACTATTCTTTCATCAATTATGCTAAAACCATTATTGTATAAATAGCGTCTCAGCCTGTCTGCAGTGGTCATGGGCTGTAAAATGAGCTGTGATGCCTTCAATGCAATATTTTTTGAATCTTCCAATATGTCGGCAATCAATTCACCGCCCATACCTGCAATTATAATTGTCTCCGCTTCGTCTTCCTTCAAGACAGTCAGCCCGCTTCCAAGCCGGAAATCACATCTTTTTTCTAAATTTACCGCTGATAAATGTTCAATCGCCCTGTTCAACGGGCCTTCGTTTAAATCAGTTGCAATTATTTTGTCACATACATTGTCTCTAAGAAGCATTTCAGCCACATAGCCGTGATCCGTTCCGATATCTGCCGCAACTTTGCATTTTAACACCATGGATTTTATACATTCTAACCGATTCATTTTTCCCCTTCTTTATATTAAAAGGGAGGGTCTAAACCCTCTCCAATATTAGATAGAAAACGGCTGTAGCCGTTCTATGAATATTACAATTATTCACCCATTGTTCAGCAATAGTTCAATCAATGTTCAGCTATTGTTATTCCAGGTAGTCTTTTAATTTTTTGCTTCTGCTTGGATGTCTAAGTTTTCTTAAGGCCTTTGCTTCTATTTGTCTTATTCTTTCCCTTGTTACGTCAAATTCCTTTCCGACTTCTTCAAGAGTTCTTGCCCTGCCGTCATCAAGTCCGAATCTCAACTTCAAAACCTTCTGTTCTCTTTCGGTTAATGTCCCCAGCACGGAGTCAAGCTGTTCTTTAAGCAGCGTAAATGTTGCCACATCCGAAGGAGCCTGAACTTCATCATCAGGAATAAAATCCCCCAGGTGGCTGTCCTCTTCTTCTCCAATTGGAGTTTCCAGCGAAACAGGCTCCTGAGCAATCTTTAAGATTTCTCTTACCTTATCGGGTTCCATTTCCATTTCAAGGGCAATTTCTTCAGGTGTCGGATCTCTTCCCAATTCCTGCAAAAGCTGCCTTTTTATTCTTATAAGCTTGTTGATTGTTTCAACCATGTGTACCGGTATTCTTATAGTTCTCGCCTGATCCGCAATTGCTCTTGTAATTGCCTGGCGTATCCACCATGTTGCATATGTGCTGAATTTAAAACCTTTTGTATAGTCAAACTTTTCAACAGCTTTTATAAGTCCAAGATTGCCCTCCTGTATCAAATCCAGAAACTGCATGCCTCTTCCCACATAACGTTTGGCAATGCTTACTACCAGCCTTAAGTTTGCTTCCGCCAGTCTTTTCTTAGCTTCCTCGTCACCAGCTTTCATTCTTTTAGCAAGCTCAATTTCTTCATCTGCTGTTAAAAGCGGCACTTTTCCTATTTCCTTTAAGTACATCCTGACAGGATCATCAATATTGACTCCCTTTAATATGTCGTCGTCAGACTGACTTACAAAAAAATCGGCATCATCATCCTTTACTTCTGTTTCATCTATATCTTCAACCTTTTCAGGAATCATGTCATCCTGAAAACCCAGAATTTCAAGGTCATTGTCTTCAGCTTGTTTGTAAAAATCATCTATTAACTCAGGATTTATATCTAATTTTTCAAAAGCTCTTAATATCTCTTTATATGTTATAAACCCATTCCTTTTACCCTTTTCAATTAATTTACTTTTTACAGAATCAAATTTTTGTAACACTTCCGCATTTTTTTCGATTTCGTCATTTGAGTAAACATTTTTATTATCGTCCATGGGTTAGTTAACCTCCTCTTTAGTTGATTTAATTTTTTTAGCGAGGCTAAAAATTTCATTCATAATATCTTTGCTGTTTGCTGAATTCTCAGATTGTGTTAAGCTTTCGCTCAAAATCGACTTTTTCTTCTCATAATATTTTATTTTAAGTCTCTTAATACAATCTTTAAATAAAGCCTCTAAATTATCATAATCAACATCGTCATACTGCAATAAAATTTCAACATCCATTTTATTTTTTAAAATATTATTCAAGCTATCCTTATCTATACTCATATCATTAATTCTGTATTCATATATTTCTTTAAATATGTTATAGTAATCCAAGTCCTTAAAGGTGTCTTCATTGACTATCTCCTTCAAAAATAATGCAAAATCATTGTTTATAAGTATTAACTTTATTAGCTCCTCTTCATGGGATGTAGTAATTTTACTTACCTGTGGCTTTACATAAGCAGGTCGTGCAGATTTAACAAAAGTTCCCTGTTTAGTATTTTTTTTATTGTATTCCTTTATTATAGACTCTTTGGAAACACCCACTTTTCTTGATAATTTTTCAAAAATTAGTTCTTTTTCTATTTCACTGGTTACATTTACTATATTGTCAAAAAATTTGTTTATATATTCAACTTTATTGGAATTTTCATAAATTTCTTGATAATTAAATTCTAAGAAATCATAATAATCCAAAGAATTTTCAATTAATTTGTCGAAATTAATTTTCCCAAATTTATTCAGGTACTCGTCAGGATCCTTGGCGTTGGGAATGATTACTACTTTTGCATCCAAATTATTCTTTTTAAACATATTTAATGCCTTTAAAGCAGCTTTCTGACCTGCAATGTCAGAGTCTAAGGCAATATAAAAACTTTTTGAATAGCGTTTCATAAGCTTTATCTGGTTATCCGTCAATGAAGTTCCCAATGCCGCAACAGTCGTGTCATAACCATATGTGTGCATTTTAATTACATCCATATATCCTTCCACCAGTATAAAGCTTTTATTTTTAACCGATTCTCTGACCAGATTTAGCCCGTACAAATTGCTTCCCTTATTAAAAATTATCGATTCCGGCGAATTAAGATACTTGGGCAAAGAATCATCCATAACTCTGCCTCCAAAGCCTATTATTCTGCCCTTTACATCAATAATAGGAAACATTACCCTGTTTCTGAACCGATCATAGTAGCCGTTCTGTTTTTGCTTTTTAATAATAAGTCCCGTTTTTAAAATATCTTCTTCTAAATATCCTTTACCGGTCAAATATTTTAACAGATTATCCCATTTATCTATAGCATATCCAATTCCAAACTTTTTTATTACATTTATATCAATTTTTCTTGATCTTAAGTACTTTATTACTTCAGAACTGTGTTTTAAATTATTGTAATAAAATAATGCGGCATCCCTGTTAATTTTATATAGCTTGTCCGAAAGCTGTCTGTTTTCCTGACCTGCATATTTTTTTACTTCTTCAAGCATTATGCCGGCTTTTTTTGCCAGATATTCAACTGCTTCTACAAATGTATAATTTTTATATTTTGTTAAAAAGCTTATGCTGTCTCCACTTTCCCCGCATCCAAAACAATGAAACATCTGTTTATCCGGAGACACAATAAATGAAGGAGTTTTTTCTTTGTGAAAGGGGCAAGTAGTACTGTAATTTGCTCCTGATTTTTTTAAAGGTAAAAATTCTTCTATTACATCTACAATATTGTTTTCGCTTAGAATCCTGCTTATAATATCAGAATCCAATCTATAGGGCATACTATCACCATTCTTTACATTGAGAGCAAATTATAACACAACAAAATAAGCTTGTCAACAAAAACTTTTTTCCTATTGTCTCCAAGGCTTTGGAATATATAATTCTTCGAAAGTCTTCATAGCGTACGGATCTGTCATTCCTGCTATATAGTCCTTTATGATTTCGCTTTTGCTGAAATTATTATTTTCATATATTTTCAAATAAAATTCAGGCAGTGAATCAAAATTATTTTTATAATATTCAAATATTTTTTCTATTATGAAACTTGCTTTTTGGTCTTCGCTTTTAGCTACTTTATTGTAATAGACATTTTCAAATAAAAAATCACGAAGAGCGTTGGTATAATAATTTATTTCATCACTCATAGAGATTTTGCCCTTATCCATGCTGTTATTTATAACATCTATTATCATTTTGTTAATTCTCTGACCATGAGTGTATCCAAGATTCACCAGGAACCTTTCCGGGATTTGTTCAGATTCAATAATTCCGGCTCTCAGGGCATCGTCTATGTCATGGTTAATATAAGCTATTCTGTCTGATATGCTGACTATTTGCCCTTCTAATGTTGCAGGGTTGTATCTTAGAGGATGATTTAAGATCCCATCCTTTACTTCAAAGGTAAGGTTCAGCCCCTGTTTATCATTATGGATTTCAAGAAATTCCACAACCCTCAGACTTTGCTCGTTGTGCTTGAAGCCTGCCTCACAAAGGTTATTCAGTATCCTTTCACCAGTATGTCCGAAAGGTGTATGTCCCAAATCGTGACCAAGAGCAATTGCTTCGGTTAAATCCTCATTTAATCTCAGGCTTCTTGCTATCGTCCTTGATATCTGTGACACTTCAAGAGTATGTGTCAGCCTTGTTCTGTAATGATCACCCTCCGGAGACAAAAAAACCTGGGTTTTATGCTTTAATCTTCTAAAAGCCTTAGAATGAATAATTCTATCCCTGTCTCGCTGGTAATCAGTCCTTATTTCACACTTTGGTTCATCTTCGTTTCTTCCCTTGGAAAACTTACTTTTTGCTGCCTTATCAGACAAATTTTCAATTTCAAATTGCTCGTATCGCTCTCTTATATTCACCCATATCACTATCCTTAATTTATTATTTTATTTTCAGAAATATAATCAAGTATTATAGATGCCGTTTCTTCAACTGCTTTGTGTGTTGTATCAATTACTTTACAATTAAGCTCACCCATTATCTTTTCGGCGTAATTAAGTTCATCAACAATTCTTTCCATGTTGGCATAGCTTGCAGTGTCCATGAGCCCCATTGATTTGAGCCTTTCTTTCCTTATCTTATTAAGGTTATCAATGCTAAGAGTTAATCCTATTATTTTTTCCGGAGGAATGAGTCTTAGCTCTCCCGGCGGACTTACCTCAGGAACCAAAGGAATATTTGCAACTTTTACATTCTTATGCGCAAGATACATGGAAAGAGGTGTCTTTGATGTTCGTGACACTCCGATAAGAACAATATCTGCTAAGAGTATGCCTCTTGTGTCCTTACCATCGTCATATCTCACCGCAAATTCCACGGCTTCCACCTTCTTGAAATATTTTTCATCCAGCTTTCTTAAAAGACCCGGTTCATGTTTTGGAGAAAGACCTAACTGCTTGACCAGCGGCAAAAGTACAGGAGTCATTATATCTACTGCTCCGATATTGTTTTCAAATGCTTTTTCCGTTAAATAATCTCTCAGTTCTTCAACAACAAGAGTAAATATGATAAAGGAATTTTCCTTAGAAGCTTTTTCGATTAAATTGTCTATTGTTTCTCTATCGTTTACGTATGATACTCTTTTAATATCAAAATCTGCTATGTCAAACTGTCTTATTACAGCCTTGGCAACTTGTTCCGCAGTTTCTCCCAATGAATCGGAAACTGCATAAATATTTATCTTTTCCATAGGTACCTCTTTACCTGGATATTTCCAGCAACACTTTAGTGATATTAGTTTTTGAAATACGTCCTATAGCCTTAATTTTGCCGCTTGGAAGATTTATTACAACGGGAAGGCAATCGACCTCGTTTTCAATTATTTTTTCTGCTGCCTCTATTATTGAATCATTCTCAGAACAATAGATGATTTTAGGCATTCTTGTCATAATTACGCCTACGGGAATTGCTGTCAAATCCTTTCCTCCCATTGCAGCCTGCAATAAATCCTTCCTCGATATAACTCCCTTTAAAGCTTCATCCTCAACTACAAAAAGTGTTCCCACGTTTTCTAAAAATAAAGTTACGATAGCATCATAAACACTTGTATTTTCCGTCACATTTACAGGCAACGATTTTATTTCCGAAACTTTAACCGCAGAGAGTTTTTCAATTATGTCTTTGTTATTTTTTTTATTAGATATATAATAACCTACCTTGGGTTTAGCATCAATTAAGCCACACATGGACAAGACTGCCAGATCAGGTCTCAAGGTAGCTCTTGTAAGTCCTATTTTTTCTGCTATGGCCTCTCCCGTTATAGGTTGGTTCTTATCAATTATATCAATAATCGTATTTTGTCTGTCAGATAGTTTTATAAAAATCACCCCTTATGGAACAATTTCCGAACAATTGAGAAACTATTGCCGGGCGACAGTCGAACTGTTGTTCAGCTATCGCTTGGCATTATTCTATTGTCCATTAAAATGTTATTTTATCATCAATAAACTTTACTAAATCATCAATTCTCACTCTTACCTGTTCCATTGTATCCCTGTCTCTTACTGTTACAGAATTATCCTCTAAGGAATCAAAATCAAAGGTAATACAGTAAGGAGTTCCAGCTTCGTCATGTCTTCTGTATCTTTTACCTATACTCCCAGCATCATCATAATCAACATTAAAATGCTTTTGCAGTGTGTGATAAAGTTCTGTTGCAGGTTCATTAAGTTTTTTAGTCAGAGGGAATACGGCTGCTTTAAACGGAGATAATGCAGGATGCAGCTTTAATACAACTCTGTCTGTTCCATCCTCCAGCGTTTCCTCATTATATGCGTCTATTAACAGTGCCAGCATAACTCTGTCTGCACCAAGGGATGGTTCTATGCAATAAGGAATGTATTTTTCATTTGTAACAGGATCCTGGTAGGATAAGTCTTCACCTGATGTACTCATGTGCGCTTTTAAATCAAAATCAGTCCTGTCTGCAATTCCCCAAAGCTCTCCCCAACCAAAGGGAAACAAATATTCTATGTCTGACGTAGCATTGCTGTAATGGGACAGCTCTGCCTTTTCATGGTCTCTGAAACGTATATTTTCTTTTGTCATTCCTAAACTTAATAACCAGTTCATGCAGAATTCTTTCCAGTAATAGAACCACTCCATGTCCTCTCCGGGCTTGCAGAAAAACTCAAGCTCCATCTGCTCAAATTCTCTTGTCCTGAATGTAAAGTTACCCGGAGTAATTTCATTTCTAAAGGACTTTCCTATTTGCCCGATACCAAAAGGTATTTTTTTTCTTGTAGAACGGGCTACGTTTTTAAAGTTAACAAAGATACCCTGTGCTGTTTCAGGTCTCAAATATATTTCTGACTGCGAATCTTCCGTTACACCTTGAAATGTTTTAAACATTAAATTAAATTTCCTTATTTGCGTAAAGTCTGAAGCTCCGCATTCGGGGCATTTAATTTTATTATCTGTTATGTAAGATTCCATTTGAGAATTTGACCAGCCATCCACTACCTGGTTTCCGCCTGTTTCGTGTATGTGGTCCTCAATTAGCTTATCAGCCCTGAATCTTGCTTTACATTCCTTGCAGTCCATCAATGGATCTGAAAATCCACCAACGTGACCTGATGCAACCCAGGTTGTGGGATTCATCAATATTGCGGCATCAAGACCCACATTGTACGGACTTTCCTGTATGAATTTCTTCCACCAGGCTTTTTTTACATTATTCTTGATTTCTACTCCCAGGGGACCATAATCCCAGGTATTTGCCAATCCTCCGTATATTTCAGAACCCGGAAATATAATACCCCTTGATTTTGATAGTGAAACAAGTTTTTCCAGTTTGTTTTTTTCATTCTTTGCCATAATTGCCTCCATCTAAAATATCTAAATATTTTTCGGGACGAAAGCATTTTTATACAACAAAATCTTTCATCCCATATAGGGACGAAAGATTAATTCCGCGGTTCCACCCTACTTGGTAAAGCTTGCTTTACCCTCTTTAAATAATAAACTCAAAAGTGCCCTTCACCTATACCGGTCTGTCAGATCCCACCTTACCTGACTCTCTTAAAGCTCAGTATAAATTACTCCTCTTTTTCACAGTATCAATTTTACTATAATGTAACAAAATTCAGTATTTTTGTCAAGAATTATTTAAATTTTTGTAGTGTCGATATCCTTTTACTTACCCGCATCATGTTTTGCTTTAAAAGCTTCCGCCTGTTCTGCAGTATAGCCATTTACGGAAGTCCTCCAGTTTTTATACTTATCGTTCTGAATACCAAACATGGCATTCATTTTGCTTGTATTGTCTACCTTTGATAACGCCCATCCGATATCATAGTAGGATGGAAGAATAAGCACATTGTCAAGCATACATGCCTCAGCCTTTGCATATGCCTCATAACGAGCATCAAGATCTGTTGTAATGGCATCAGCTTCTTCGACCAGACGTGTATATTCCCTGTAAGCCGCAAGAAGGTCCTTATTTGTTTCAGTTTCTTCAGTTATATTATTTATATAAGAATAGCTTGCGGAATAAAAGGCGTTATCGTTTCCGTATATTTCCTGTACTAAGTAGTTCTGAGGGTCACCGTAGTCAGCACCCCATCCGGCGATTCCGAAAGAATGAATACGCGGAGTTAAAACTTCCTTACGAAGGCTGGAAACATAAGTCTTAATATTCAATTTAATAAAATCATCTCCAAGGCTGTTTGATATAGCCTGCTTAAGAACATTGGCACTGTCAAGTGCAGTCTGGCTGGATGCAGAAATATAATAATCTGTTTCTATAGGGAATACTACGCCCAGAGCGGTAAGTTCCTCCACTGCCTGTTTCTTGTATTCTTCAAATTTGGATTTATCAAGCCTTGCCATTGTTTCATCGTTTGATTCAGGAAGACCCATTTGTTCTCTTACAAGATCTGTGTATTCAGTACCCTTTGAATCGTATATAAGCCCTTTCATGGTATAGAAATTATTTTCGCAAACCATAGGAGTAACAGGATTTAATCTCTTATAGTATTCCTTCAAATCAAGACCATAATACCATGTTTTTCTGAAAGCTGTATTGGCAACTGCCGTATTCCAGTTTGTATCCGGAGTTCCGTCTTCTTTATTCTTGTCATAATTAAAGTGCACCTGGTATGAATGCTTCGACGGAACATCAGGAACCATGTAATCATGGAACTCATTGCCCGAATTTCCGCTTATTGTTTTTACAACGCCCTCTGTAAGAGTAGCATAGTCAATATCCCCTGACTGGTAAAGCTGGAAAGCAACATCGTTAGATTCTACCATTTTAACAGTTACAGTATCAAATAAACTGCATTCCTTATCCCAATATAAAGGATTCTTTGTAAATATCTTTTCATTTCCCTGAATGTAGGATGTCATGGTATAAGCACCGTTATACCACATATTTTCGTTATTCATGGATGCAACCTTATCAGCACCGCCTAATTCATCAACCATGATCTGAGACATAGGGTATAAACATGCATAGGTTGCCACTGTATCAAAATACGGTTTTTCTGTTATGCAGTGATAAATAACGGTATAGTCATCAGGAATTTCAATGCCTACGGTTTCTATAAATCTGGACCCTTCTTCGGCATTAAGAGCCTTGGCTTCTTCAGGAGAAAGAGTCTTTGTATATTCATAATATTCTTCTGCGCCTTTTATCATTTCAACAGGCATGGTGGTATTATTAGAGTCGTTCTTATGGAAGTTCGTTATCCATTCAAGACCTGTTGCAAAATCCCATGCATTGCAGTCCGCTTTTTCATTGCCGTTCATATCAACCCATTTTACATCGTCACGAAGCTTAAATGTCCATGTAAGCCCACCGTCTTCTGTACCCCACTCTTTTGCTATTGCAGGTACAAGTTTCCCGTATGTATCTACTTCAAGAAGAGGATCAACAAGGTTTGTAAGGTTTTCAAAGTCTGAAGAATTCTGACTGTACAGAACATTAAACGTTTCAATCTCTCTTGTTGCAAGTCTTGGGTATACTAAGTCCTTGATTGGTTCAGAATCCGTATCGGAAGCCGTATTATCCGGTGCATCCGACTTCTCGGCTGCATCTTTTGCTGGTTCATTGTTAGCACCGTTGCCACCACATGCGGTTAGCACAAGCATAACCGTAAGAATAAGTGCTAAAACTCTAAATAATGTAGATCTCATTGCATATTTCCTCCTATAATAGTTTATTTATAAGAATAGCAGACATTACATTATCTGTCAATTAAATAAAATAATTTTTAATAGCACTTAGTTTCTGTAGGAAGTTACCGTAGGAAAAATTCGAAAAAATTCTCCTACAGTAACTTTAAATAACTTAGAATTTATCTTTATTTTTATTAAATGAATCGGTGATATCATCTTTTAAGTCTTCAGCACCCTTCACAATATCATCTTTAAAATTCGTGGCATCTTTTTTGACATCCTCCATAATGTCCTTTGCGGCGTCTACACCCTGGTCAACCTTTCGTCCCAGATTTACTATCTTACCGTCAGCCTGAGTTATTTCAACGGAACATTGAGTCAGCAGAGCTGCGGTGATGCCGGCAGCCGATAAAAACGGAGCGATAAATGCACCTACTACACCTGCTGTTATAGGTATATTCACTATAATCTCGTTATTTTTCTTAATTGTCAGCTTAGTAGCATTTCCCTTTGCAAGTACATCCTTTAGCTGGCTTAATACTTTCTCACCCTTGTTGGAATCAGCTTGTGACCCCTTTTTCCTGTTTTGGGTTTCAATTAATATTATCGCCTCCAAAACATCTCCGTTTGCTGCATCCAGCGCCTGTTTTGCTGTTGAATAATCTGTGTTTGTTCTTTTAATAATGTCATCAATTTTTTGCAATGTGTCGTTTTCCATACAATTCTTCCTTTCTAAAGTAACTTTAATGTAGTAAAATTATCCTTGCCAATATAATAAAATAAGAAGTTTCTTATTATTTGTAAGACTTTTTGATTTACATCAACGGAGCATATACTTTCAAATTTTATTTTCAAAAGCCTTTCCATAGTTATTATTTCATTATAGGTTACATTTATTCCATTTCCATAATTTACGCAATCACCGCAATACAATCCTCCGTCTTTAATCGAAAATTGCGAATTTCCCTTTATATCTTTCCCGCAGGAAAGGCAGTGCTTCAAGTCAGGCATATATCCAAGCATTGCTGCAAGCTTCAATTCATATGCGGCTGTCAGCTTATCGAAATCTTTTTGCAATGATGAAAAATGAGAAAGAACCGAAACAGTCATATCAAATATACGAGAATCCACTTCGTTCTCCTGTGCTATATAGCTTATAAGCTCAAGAACATAGCTTCCGTGATAAAATGCGTCTATATTATTTTTAAGATTATAAAAACTGTCTATAAGCTCCGCATGGGTAATAATGTACATATCTCTTGATTTTGTCAAGGTGCATCTGGAATATGCGAAAAGCTGAGATGCATTAATCAAATGGGAGTTGTTTTTTTTTGAACCTTTTGAAATAAGCTGAATTTTTCCGTTAGCTCTTGACAGTACATGAAGAATTTTATCATTTTCCTTATAATTTAGTTCTTTAACTACAAGTATTTCATCTTCTATCATTTCTTATCATATCCCAGCGTTCGTAAAAGATAATTATTGTCCCTCCAGTTCTCGGATATTTTAACAAATAGCTGCAAATTCACCTGACTGCCCAGCAGACTCTCAATATCCTCTCTTGCACTCTTACCTATTCCCTTGATTTTTCTCCCGTCCTTGCCAATAATTATGCTCTTGTGAGACTTCCTCTCACATAATATGTTTGCTCTTATATCCACCAGATCACGGTTTTTTCTTTCCTTCATTTCCTCTATTTCAACCGCAATTCCGTGGGGAACCTCATCCTGCAGATACATCAGAGCCTTTTCCCGGATAATTTCCGCAACAACAAAACGTTCCGGCCTGTCTGTTATGTAATCAGAAGGGAAATACATGGGTCCCGGTTTTAAATAGTTGATAATAAGCTTAATTAGCGAGTCAACCCCTACATTGTTTAATGCAGACATGGGCAATATATCGTCAAAAACCTCATATTTGCCAAATTCCTGTGCTATTCTGAGTACAGCTTCTCTGTCAAACTTGTCAATTTTATTTATAACAAGTATCTTCTTAGCTTTAATGTCTTTGATTTTTTCAATGATAAATTCATCTCCCGGACCAATTTTATTGAATTCATCAGTGAGCATTATTAATACATCCATTCCTTCTAAAGCTGTATCCACCTCATAATTCATGAATTCACCAAGCTGGTTTTTTGGCTTGTGGATACCCGGTGTGTCTAAAAATATTATTTGGGCCTCATCATCAGTGTAGACTGTTCTTATTTTGTTTCTTGTAGTTTGAGGCTTATCAGACATTATTGATATTTTCTCTCCTATCATTGAGTTCATCAATGTTGACTTGCCTACATTTGGTCTTCCTATTATAGTTACGAATCCTGATTTAAACATTTTTTCCTCTTTCTAATTATAATTCAAATCCTCCGGTCCAAAGCTGTTGGGGATAAGTTCGTCTAAAGTATATATTTCATATGAATCTATATTTTTTGCACATATTATTTTGATATTTCTGCCAAATTCGACCATGAACTGCCTGCATACCCCGCAGGGAAAGGACGTCTTTGTTTCACTTCCGACTATGGCAATTTTTTCAATGTCCCTGTAACCTTCTGATATGCATTTTGAAAATGCAACTCTTTCGGCACAGATAGTTGGAGTATATGATGCCGATTCTATGTTGCAGCCTGTAAATACTCTTCCGCTTCTGGTATATACGGCAGCACCCACCTTGAATCTTGAATAGGGGCTGTATGACTTTTCTCTTGCTTCCATGGCTATTTTAATCAATAATTTATCTTCCATAATAACCGCCTTTCTAACATCTGTTATTCCACAGTAACAGCACTTATGCTGTCCACAATTTGAATCCATGTGTTTCCCGGGTTTAGGAACAGATCTTCTCCATTAATATAAAATTCTGTACGATCTTTTTCAGAACCCTTTTTCCATATTATATCACAAGATTGTCCTTCTGTGAAATATATTCCGTTTCCGGAACCTACTGTTTTCAAATAAAGCCTTCCGGCACTATCCAACACGCTCTTAGGAGCCTCCAATACAATTATATTTTTAGCTTTAAGCTGTTCCTTATCCAACTCATCCAAATGCTTTTCCTTATCCTTAAAGCGCAAATACAAACCTGATTCTTCATCATAAACATAATCCGTTGTATTTTCTTTATTATATGTAATATTTATTTTTTTAGCGTCGGAACTGTTATATTTTTCAGATAATTTCTTGCTTTTTTCATTGAAATTATATTTTTCAAAGCTCACTTCATCTCCATCTTTGAATCCCAGGCGCTTTCCTTCGTCCCTTATGGATTTTAATGTTGTATACATATTGTGAGGCGCAAGTTTCCCCGTATCATTGTAACGCCACATAGCTCCTGAATACAATCCATCTACATCTGCTGCTCCAAGTCTTTTTATCTCTGAAAAAGCATCCTCACTTCCTCCCACATGGACAAAAATAGCGTCATTTTCCATGGCATAATAAATAATATAAGGTCTTGCACTTCTCACAGGGCCCACAAGTTCAGGCTCCTTTGCAAGATAAACTGCCAGATACCTGGTGTAAGGATATTCAACCTCAAACTCATATATTATTTCAGCGCTGTTTAACCCCGACTGCCATCTGGCAGCAGGGTGATTATCCAAAGATACAGCAACAGGTCGCCGGGACAGCTCCTCGGGATAATATTTCAAACCATCCAAAGGCGAAATAACCTTGTTTAAATCATCATCTTCGCTTTCTTCCAATCCAAATATTTCATCTTCATTTACGGCTGGTGTTTTTTCCGGCTCATCCTGAGGTGACGAAGCATTTTTGCTGCATGAAGATGAAAACATCATAGCAATTAATATGACACAGGCAATTAATTTTTTCCCCATTAGAATACTCCTATTTGAATATTTTAAGTTCCTTCATAATTTCTTTTTCTCTTAAGCGCATTTCATCCTTTTCATCAGCATTCATATGGTCATATCCCAAAAGATGAAGCATACTGTGAACAGTGAGATACAGCATTTCTCTTTCCAGGCTGTGACCGAAGTCCTTAGCTTGTTCGATTATTTTTTGAGTTGAAAGCACTATATCTCCAAGGATAATAGTACCGTCAAATTCATCGTCCATGGGAAACGAGAGTACATCAGTTTCCATGTCCACATTCCTATATTCCCTGTTAAGTGTTTTAATTTCTTCATTGGTAACAAAAGAAACACTTACCTCAAAATCTCCCTCTGCTCCTTCTGACTTCAAAACAGCTTCAACCGTCTTTTCAATTGCTTTCATATTATCAGAGGTAATCTCCAGTATGTCTTGTCTGTTATCAAATAATACATCAATCATTTTTGTCCCTCATATCTTTCATATGCTTTAATTATGTCCTGAACAAGTTTATGCCTCACCACATCGGTTGTTTGAAAATACATAAATCCAATTCCCTCCACGTCCTTTAAAATACGTGTTACGGTTTTAAGCCCTGATTTTTTGCCCTCAGGCAAGTCTATTTGAGTAATATCTCCGGTTATCACCGCTTTTGAACCATATCCAAGACGTGTAAGAAACATCTTCATTTGTTCATTTGTAGTGTTTTGTGCCTCATCAAGAATAATGAAGGAGGAATCCAGTGTACGCCCTCTCATATATGCCAGGGGAGCTACTTCTATTAACTGTTTTTCGACATTTTTCAAATAATTCTCCGGTCCCATTATTTCAAACAAGGCATCGTAAAGAGGTCTCAAATAAGGATCAACCTTATCCTGCAAATCCCCGGGCAAAAACCCAAGCTTTTCTCCGGCCTCAACAGCAGGTCTTGTAAGTATGATTCTTTCAACCTCCTTTTTTCTGAAAGCATTTACTGCCGCCGCTACGGCAAGGTATGTCTTCCCCGTTCCGGCAGGTCCTATTCCAAAGGTAATATCCCTTGTATTTATCATGTCCATATATCTCTTCTGACCCACAGTCTTGGGTTTAATAACCCTGCCTGAGGCTGTGGTTACTATAACGTCCTTCAATATCTCATTGTAATCTATGCTATAATTTGATTTATTTGCTTCAATTAAGTAAACAACCTTTTGGCCGGTTAATTCTCCTTCAGTGTCTATTACATTTATCATGTCCTTTAATATTTTAACAACCGCCTCTGTTTTCTGCTTATCTCCGGTTACCTTGATGACACCATTCCTGACAAGAATATTTACATCGAAATAGCTTTTAATAACTTTAATATTCTTGTCATGAATTCCTAAAAGCTTAATGAGGTTTTCTTCATTGGCCATTAAAATATTTTCTTCGTGTAATTCCATTAATCCTCCTAATTTTTATCGTCAGTTTTTTCCACATTGATATCCTCTATAGGATACAATCTCACTTTTTTCCCTATATCTTCAATAACTTCTATTTGAGCTCTCAAATAAAAATATTCGTCATCCTCCGAAAAATTCAGGGATGAATCCAGTACTTTCGCATTCTGATTGCACATTTTCAGCAAATTGTCATACATGTCTATCTTCATTTTATTTTTAGCCGTATTTTCATCTATTTCCACAGGCTTGACAATATGCTCATAGTATGTGCCTTTTATAATTGCAATATCAGATAAATATGAAATTATAGGAATCCTGACAGTGCTTTCCTTATAATTATAATTTTTATAAGGACCTTTGTCACCTATTATTTTAATACTGCTGCCATTTTTTTGCAAGTAATAAACATTTTTGCTCTTATCGGTACCAACTTCAAAATTTTTTAATTTTTCTTCCTTCATTTCAAAGTTATAATAGGTCTTTCCATATATTGTTCCGTCAGAAGGAACCATCATAAATTCTTCGGAATTTTTATTTTTAACCATTCCCATAACCAATGTCTGCCCTTCATATACCACATCCCCTTCCTTTACCATAGGCTGACCGCTTTTGGCTATCACTTTATTTATTATGGCATTTTTACCCGAAATAATGCTTGAGGGCTCATTGCCTTGTATTTCAGCATTTTCAGGCTTTTTTTCCTTAACAAAAATTAGTAGATTAGAGCCTTCAATATATACTTCAACAAACTTAAATTGATTAAAATTTGTGTAAATAAGTGTTTCAATTTTTTTTGGCTTGATACCTGTATGTGCCATGGGCACTTTTACATTGTTTTGTTCCAGTACCTTTATAATATTTTTTGCAGTAGTGCTGTTTGTTCCCACAACCTCCACATTCCAAACCATTGAAGAGAAAATATAAAGACAAACAATTAAAATTAACAGCCCCGCTACAAAACCCTTGCGTAATTTCAATTTCTTGACCTTCAGCGCAAGCCCTTTTTTGTTGACCGTTTCAATTTTCGCTTCCTCGATAGTATCTTTGTACCTCTCATAATCCTCATAGGAAATTTTAAGCTTTATACCGTCCTCGTTTTTTTCCACGTCCCACATGAGTATACCTTTTCTTCGGAGTAAATTAATGATTTTTTCGGAGTTTGCCCCTTTTAGGCGTATTACAGCATAGCCTCTCAGCATAGACACCAACTTGAATATAAGCATAATTACTCCCTCTTACCAAAAATTATTTCATCAATATTCCCCTTTATAATCACACTGTAATTATTTATTTCCTCTATAATAAATTTTGAACCCTTTATCATAATGTTATTTTCAACAGTTTTTATGCCAACCTGGTTATTCTCATAAACAGTTATACCTAAGTGGTTCTCTATTATTATCTTTTTATTTCCATGCATTTTCAAATCAAAATTATCTGAAAATGCGTCATTAGGGATATCTAAATCATCTGCAAGCTTGCTCCTGAGGTTGTTAAACTTTCCCATACTGCCTCCTTTATATACAATGATTTCATAAATTTATTTGAAACAAGAATCAAAATATTTTCTATTTAAAAGTTTATAGAAATTAATTAGCCTTGTTATAATAAATTATGCATGTATCCTCAAGTCTATGAGTATAACCAACCAAGTACTTTTACCATTTACTCCGGTACAGAGCATAAAAAAATGCTGTCTTGCAGACCAGCATCTTTTATTCAGCACTATATGTTAATATTTTTAAAAACAATCAGATTACTGAAGTATAATTCGAGTCATTCAAAATATGTGGGGATATCTGATAGTTTCTCCATTTCGACCACTTTATTATTATCATAATCATAAAAATAAAAGCCATTGTTTAGTAAGGTTATAATGGTTGTTTTTCCGGATTCATCATGACAAATATATATATTATCCTTATATTTTTCATACTTTCCTTGTTCCAACATGTTGTCATTAAATTTTAAATAATAAGTTCCTTCTTTCTCAAAATCAAAGCTACATTGATATATATTATCAGGAAATCCTGTGGATTGATAAAAACCTGTAATATTTTTCAAGGGCTCCGTCTTATATAATGTAAATGCAGTTGATAGCCATGAAAAAAGAAGAAAAATAATAATAACTTTTGAAACCGATAATGAAAATTTTTTGCTTATTTTACTCTCTCCTCTAAAATTAAAACTATAGATCTTAGATCTTACAGATTAAAAATATTATTGATTCACAACGGTTTTATTTATAATACTATTAAAATCCTTTAATTAATG